>JAIWOM010000025.1 GCA_020216895.1 Microcella sp. | reverse complement strand
CCTCGGCCACGGTGTGCTCGCGCCGCAGGTGCGCGAGCGGGCGGGCCGGCGTGCCGAGCAGGTCGGCGACGGTGGGCGAGCCGTGCGGGCGGGTGAAGCCGTGGCGGCGCATCCAGCCGTCGTTGAAGATCTTGCCGAGGTAGCCGCGGCCGCCGTCGGGCAGCAGCACGACGACGACGTCGTCGGGGCCGAGTTCGCGGGCCACCTCGAGCGCTCCCTGCGCCGCCATGCCGCACGAGCCGCCGACGAGCAGGCCCTCCTCGCGGGCGAGGCGCACCGTGAGGTCGAAGGCCTCCTGGTCGCTGACGGCGACAATCCGGTCGACGACGGTGGGGTCGTAGGCGGCGGGCCAGAAGTCCTCGCCCACGCCCTCGACGAGGTACGGCCGGCCGGTGCCGCCCGAGTAGACGCTGCCGACCGGGTCGACGCCGACGATCTGCACGCGGCCGCCCGCACGGTCGGCGCTGACCTCGCGCAGGTAGCGGCCGGTGCCGGTGATGGTGCCGCCGGTGCCGACGCCCGCGACGAAGTGCGTCACGCGCCCCTCGGTGTCGGCCCAGATCTCGGGGCCGGTGGTCTCGTAGTGGCTGCGCGGGCCGTTCGGGTTCGCGTACTGGTTGGGCTTGAAGGCACCGGGGATCTCGCGGGCGAGCCGGTCGCTGACCGAGTAGTACGACTCCGGGTCCTCCGGCGCGACCGCGGTCGGGGTGACGACGATCTCGGCGCCGTAGGCGGTGAGCACGTTGCGCTTGTCCTCGCCGACCTTGTCGGGCAGCACGAACACGCAGCGGTAGCCGCGCTGCTGCGCGACGAGGGCGAGGCCGACGCCCGTGTTGCCACTCGTGGGCTCGACGATCGTGCCGCCGGGCTTCAGCAGGCCCTCCCGCTCGGCGGCGTCGATGATGCGGGTCGCGATGCGGTCTTTGGCGCTGCCGCCGGGGTTCAGGTACTCGACCTTGGCGAGCACGGTGGCGCTGATGCCCTCCGTGACGCGGTTGAGGCGGACGAGAGGGGTTCCGCCGATGAGATCGACGACCGAATCGGCGTACTTCATGCGCCGAATCTATCAGCGGAGGTGCGCGCGTGACGGGGCGCCCCCGCGCTCGGCTCACAGCATCTCCTGTGGTGATCTGGGATGATGGAAGACGGCGCGCGCGCCGAATCCCCTGCCCTCCCGCCCGACAGGAGCCCCCGTGCCGGACAGCACCTCCGACCTGACCGTCAAGCAGCAGCGCGAGCAGCGCCGTGCCGAGAAGGTCGCCGCCCTCAAGGCGAAGCAGGCCCGCGAGAAGCGCAACCAGCGCCTCGGGCTCATCGGCGCGATCGTCGGCGGCGCGGCCGTGGTGGCGATCATCGTGGGCGTCGTGGTGACCTCGGCCACCCCGCCGGTCGACCCGGCCACGATCGAGATCGAGGGGCTCGAGACCTTCGACGGCCTCGAGTCGCTGCACGTGCAGACCGCCGTCGACTACACGATGACGCCGCCTGCCGGCGGGCCGCACAACCCGACCTGGCTGAACTGCGGCATCTACGAGGAGGAGGTGCCGGCCGAGTACGCCGTGCACTCGCTCGAGCACGGCGCCGTCTGGGTGACCTACGACCCCGAGCAGGTGCAGGGCGCCGATCTGGATGCCCTCCGCGACGCGATGCCGCGCAGCTACATCATCCTCTCGCCGTTCCCGGGCCTGGAGAGCCCGGTCGTCGCGAGCGCCTGGGGCGTGCAGGTGGCGCTCGACGGCGTCGACGACCCGCGCCTGCGCGAGTTCATCATCAAGTACCGCCAGTCGCCCGACGCCCCCGAGCCGGGAGCGCTCTGCAGCCAGGCTCTCGACGGTCCGGGCAAGATCTCCTGACCATGAGCGCGACGGCCGCGACCACGGCGGAGCCGGCGTCCCCCAGCGGAACAACGGCTCCCCCGCTCGGCCGCACCCGGCTGGCGGTGGTCGGGGTGATCCTCGTTCTCGTGGCCCTCGTCGCCGGGGTGCTGCTCGGCCGGGTGACCGCCGGAGCGGCCGCACCGATGCCGGGCGAGAGCAGCGCGGAGGCGGGCTTCGCGCGCGACATGCAGGTGCACCACGGCCAGGCCGTCGAGATGTCGCTGCTCGTGCGCGACCGGAGCGACGACCCTGAGATCCGCCTGCTCGCTCTCGACATCGCGACGGCGCAGACCCAGCAGCAGGGCCAGATGTTCGCCTGGCTCGCGATGTGGGGCCTGCCGCAGACCTCCGCGGAGCCCGAGATGGAGTGGCTGTCGCGCCCCGTCATCGACGGCTCGGCCGGGCACGAGGGCCACGGCGGCCACACCCCCGGCGAGCCCATGCCGGGCGTCGCGACCTTCGAGCAGATGCAGGCGCTGCAGGACGCGACGGGGGTCGAGGCCGAGCGCATCTTCTTGGAGCTGATGATCGCGCACCATCAGGGCGGGGTCGAGATGGCGGAGGCCGTGCTGGCTCGCAGCGACAACCCGCAGGTTCGGGCGCTCGCCGAGGGCATGGTGCAGCTGCAGCAGAAGGAGCTCGACTACATGGCCGAGCTTCTCGCCGCCCGCAGCTAGCCCCGCCTAGACGGGCGGGGCCGCGGCGGCAGCCTGCTCGGCGACCAGGCGCGCGTACAGCCCGCGCTGCGCAAGAAGCGCGGCGTGAGCACCGCTCTCGACGATGCGGCCGCGATCGACGACGTGGATCTCGTCCGCGCCGATGATGGTCGAGAGCCGATGGGCGATTGCGATCGTCGTGCGGCCGCTCGCCGCCGAGTCGAGCGCGCGTTGCACGACGCGCTCCGAGACCGCATCGAGCGCGCTCGTCGCCTCGTCGAGGATCAGCACCGGGGGGTCCTTGAGCAGCACGCGCGCGATGGCCACCCGCTGCTTCTCCCCGCCGGAGAGGCGATAGCCGCGCTCGCCGACGACGGTGTCGTAGCCGTCGGGGAAGCCCGCGATCGTGTCGTGGATGCTGGCCGCACGGCACGCCGCCTCGAGCTCCGCATCCGTCGCATCGGGTTTCGCGTAGCGGAGGTTCTCGGCGATGCTCGCGTGGAAGAGGTAGGTCTCCTGGCTGACGATGCCGATGCTGGCGATGAGGGATGCCCGCCGCAGTCGCCGCACGTCGACGCCGCCGACCTCGACGCTGCCGCCGGTGACCTCGTGCAGGCGCGGGATCAGGTACGAGATGGTCGTCTTGCCCGCGCCGGAGGGGCCGACGAAGGCGACGAAGCGCCCGGGCTCGATGGTCAGGCTCACCCCGTCGAGCGTCGGCAGAGCCTCCGAGGGGGCGTCGGGGTAGCGGAACACGACATCGTTCAGCCGCACCCGCCCGCGCTGGGCGGGGTCGGGCTCGACCGCGTCGGGGGCATCGGTGATGCGCGGCTGCAGGTCGAGGTACTCGAAGATGCGGGCGAACAGGGCGCCCGAGGTCTGCAGATCGAGGGCCACCCGCATCAGGCCCATGAGCGGGAAGGTGAGGCGGGCCTGCACCGTGGTGAAGGCGACGATCGTGCCCGCGGTCACGGCGACATCCTGCTGCAGCAGCCAGGCGGCCGCGAGGTAGACGACGGCCGGGATCACCGAGAGGAACACGTTGACCATGGCGAAGAACCACTGGCCGCTCATCGCCAGCCGCACCTGCAGGTCGCGCTGGCGCGCATTCTCGACGCGGTAGCGCTCGACCTCGGCGCCCTGCTGGTCGAAGCTCTTCGCGAGCAGGATGCCCGAGACGCTCAGGGCCTCCTGCGTGATGGCGGTCATGTCGCTCAGCGACTCCTGCGTCGCCGTGGCGATGCGGGCGCGCACCTGGCCCACCCGGCGCTGGGCGATGACGAGCACTGGCAGCAGCACGACCGCGACGATGGTCAACTGCCAGCTCAGCAGGAGCATCGCGACGAGTGCGGCGATGACCGTGACCGTGTTGCCGATGACGCTCGAGACCGTGTTGCTCAGCACGCCGGCGACCCCGCCGACGTCGTTCTGCAGGCGCGACTGGATCACGCCGGTCTTGGTGCGGGTGAAGAAGGCGAGCTCCATGGCCTGGAGGTGGGCGAACAGCCGCACCCGCAGCTGCGCCATGACGCTGTTGCCGACCGTGGCGGTGAGGTGGGTCTGCGCGATGCCGAGACCGGCTGAGACCACCCACAACGCGAGCATGGCCCCGACGAGCTGCAGCAGCACCGGCACATTGGGCGTGCCCTCGGGCGGGAAGAGCCCGACATCGAAGGCCTGCTGGGTCAGAAGCGGCGGCAGCACACTGAGCGCGGCCGAGACCAGCACGAGCGCGATCGTGATCGCGAGCGCCGTGCGGTGCGGGCGGAACAGCTCCGCGATGCGACCGAGCAGATTCGGGATGCGCGGCGCCTGCGCGTTGGCCGCCCGCTGCGCGGCGTGATCGCCGCCCGACACGCGCGACCCCCGGCCGCCCCCACCCATGCTCATGCTGCGAGCCTAGGCGGGACCACCGGGGGTCGTCGTCGTGACCGGATCAGCCCTTCGTCGAGCCCGCCAGCAGGCCGCGCACGAAGTAGCGCTGCAGGCTGAAGAACACGATCAGGGGCACGATCAGGGAGATGAACGCCGCCGCCGGCAGGCGCTCGGTGTTGCGGCCGAAGTTGCCGACCAGCTCCGCGAGACGCTGGGTCAGCGGCGCGACGTCGGCGGTGCCGCCCGAGAAAACGAGCGCCACGAGCAGGTCGTTCCAGACCCAGAGGAACTGGAAGATGCCGATCGAGGCGAGCGCCGGCAGCGACAGCGGGATGATGATCCGGAAGAAGATCTGGGTGTGGTTCGCGCCGTCTACGCGCGCCGCCTCGATCACCTCCGCGGGGATCTCGCTGATGAAGTTGTGCAGCAGGAAGATGCACAGCGGCAGGCCGAAGATCGTGTGGGCGATCCACACCGCGGGGAAGGTGCCGCTGATGCCGAGCACCTCGCTGAAGATCTGCAGCAGCGGGATGAGCGCCATCTGCAGCGGCACGATCTGCAGCGCGAAGATCAGCACGAAGAGCGGTGCCGAGCCGCGGAACTTGATCCACGCGAATGCGTAGGCGGCCATCGTGGCGAGGATGATCGGGAACAGCGCGGCCGGGATCGCGATCACGAGCGAGTTGACGAAGTACGACCCCAGGTTCGCCGAGGAGGCGCCCTGGATGGTCAGCACGTCGGCGTAGTTCTCGAGCGTGAAGCTCGGGCTGACGAAGATGTTCCACCAGCCGTTGGTGCGGATCTCCTCTGGGGTGCGGAACGACGACACCAGCAGACCGAAGGTCGGGATCGTCCAGATCACGGCGATGACGATCGCGGCGGCGGTCGCCCACGGCGACGTCAGGCGGTCCTTCACCCGGCGCGCCTTGCCGCCACCGGCGGCCACGGCAATCGCCCGGGTGCTGGTCTGCTCGGCGGCAACGGACGCAGCGGCGGGGGCGCTCATCGGATCTCCTTCTGCTTGCGCATGACGCGCACGTTGTAGAGCACGATCGGCAGGACCATAACGAACAGCACGACGGCGAGCGCCGAGCCGTAGCCCGTCTCTCCGCGGTTGAAGGCCTGCGTGTACATCTCGTTGGCGACGACCGAGGTGTTGAAGTTGCCGCCCGTCATCGCGCGGACGATGTCGAAGACCTTCAGCGTCGCGATCGAGATCGTGGTGACGACCACGACGAGGGTGCCGCGGATGCCCGGGACGGTCACGTTCCAGAACGACTGCCAGGCGTTCGCGCCGTCGAGCCGAGCGGCCTCAATGATCTCCACCGGCACGCCCTTGATGGCCGCCGACAGCAGCACCATCGCGAAACCGGTCTGGATCCATACCATCACGACGATGAGGAAGAAGGTGTTCCACGGCGAGTTGACGAGGAACGGCTGCGGATCCTGCCCGAGCCAGACCAGGATCTGGTTGAGCAGACCGATCTGCTCGCTGAAGCCCACCTCGCGGTATTCGTACATGAAGCGCCAGATGATGCCGGCACCGACGAACGAGATCGCCATGGGCATGAACACGAGCGACTTGAGCACCTTCTCGCCGTGCGACTTGTCGATGAAGACGGCGTAGGCGAGGCCGAAGATCGTCGACAGCAGAGGCACCAGCGCCACCCAGATGAGGGTGTTGATGATCACGATCGTGATCTCGGGCTGGGTGAACATCCAGACGAAGTTGTCGAGACCGACCCACTCGGAGCCGTTCGCCGTCTGGCGGCTGAAGAAGGCGAGGATCGTGGTGCGGATCGCCGGATACACGAGGCCCACGGCGAGCAGGATCAGCGCGGGGCTGAGGAACGCGGCGAGCTGCAGGAAGTCCCTGCCGCGCTTCGGGGCTCGATCGGCGAGGAACAGCACGATGCCGACGACCGCCGCGAATGCAGCCAGGCCGAGGAACATCACCCCGAACTTCTCGAACAGGTCGGACCAGAATTCCATACCGGATCAAACCTCCATTGGTTTGGGTGGACTTTCACGCTACCTGACAGACCGGCCCATCGGACAAGGTTCGTCCGATGGGCCGGCCATCAGTTGTTCAGCTCGCGCTGAGGGTTACTGCGGGAACGTCGCGTCGATGGAGCGGAGGACCTCCGCGGTCGGCGTGCCGTTCACCCAGTCGACCATGCCGGTCCAGAACGAGCTGGTGCCGACGGCGGCGGGCATGAGGTCGGAGGCGTCGAAGCGGAAGATGGTGTCCTCCCCCTGCAGGATCTCGATCGACTGGCGACCGAGCTCCGAGCCGGCGAGCGACGGGTCGAGACCCTTGTTCGCCGAGATGACGCCGCCGCGCGAGACGCGCTCGTTGGCGAAGGTGTCGCTCGACAGGTAGGCCTGCAGAGCGGCGGTCGCCTCGTTGTCGTTGAACGCGGCCACGAACTCGCCACCACCGGTGACGGCCGAGGGGTCGCCCTCAGCGATCGGCGGGGTCAGGAAGGCCCAGACGTCGCCGTCGGGAGCAACCGTCACGCCCTCGCCCCACTGCGCCTCGTAGAACGACGCCTGGTGGTGCAGCGAGCAGGTGCCGTCGAGGATCGAGAGGCCGCCATCCTGGAAGGTGGTGGTCACGATCGACTGCACGCCACCGAAGCCGCCGTTGACGAACTGGTCGTTGAGGAGGACCTCGCCAACGAGGTCGAACGCCTCGGTGATCTCGGGCGAGTCGAACTTCAGCTCGCCAGCGACCCACGCGTCGTAGGCCTCCGGGCCCGAGTTGCGGAGCACGAGGTCCTCGACCCAGTCGGTGCCGACCCAGCCGGTCGCGTCACCCGAGCCGAAGCCGACGCACCACGGACGGTACGGGCCGTCGTTGCGCTCGGTCATCTGCTCGGTGAGGTCGAGCAGGCCCTGGTAGGTCGTCGGGATCTCGTAGCCGTTCTCCTCGAAGTCGGCCGGCGAGTACCAGATGTAGCCCTTGACGCTGGCGAGCAGCGGCGCGGCGTAGAAGGTGCCGTCGACGGTGCCGTAGCCCTTCCACGACTCGCTCCAGAACTCGTCCACGTTGGCCTCGACCGCGGCGGGCGCGGGCACGACGTAGCCGTCGGCGATGAGGCGCTGCAGCAGACCGGGCTGCGGGATGATCATCAGGTCGGGGGCGTCACCGGCAGCGGCACGCACGTTGATCTGCGTCTCCGCCTCCTGCGTGCCGTTGTACTCGACCGTGATGCCCGTGCAGGCCTCGAAGTCGGCCATGCTCTCGACGAGCGCGTCAGCCTCGGTGTCGATGATCGTCGCGTACAGCTCG
This sequence comes from Microcella sp., assembly GCA_020216895.1. GTDB lineage: Bacteria > Actinomycetota > Actinomycetes > Actinomycetales > Microbacteriaceae > Microcella. The sequence goes on along the minus strand of JAIWOM010000025.1, from coordinate 3,923 downwards.
ACGCTCTCGCCCTCGAAGGTGCCGTAGGCCTCGTAGGCCGAGCAGTCGACGTCGCCGCCGGCGCCCGGGTCGGTCTCGGCCGCGCAGCCCGCGAGCACGAGGCTCAGGGCTCCCAGGGCCGCAGCAGGCGCGATCAGCCTGCGTCGGAGAGTGGAACTCATTGTTTCCTCCTCGTTGAGGTCGGTCAGCGCGCCGATCGACGCGCAGTGTGTGGTGGTGCAAGAGGTGGAATCGGCCTGCAGACCACCCGTGGGGCGCGTCATCGGGAACCGGTTCCAGAGGTCACCGTATGTGACGAATTCGTCCTTCGCAACCCAGGATCGGCAAGCCGTTACCGTTCCGTTGCGGAACTCCCCTCGAGCATCCAGGGAACAGGCGGGGGCGATCACCGCAGGAAACCGGTCTCACATGGCATCGGTTCCACAACCGGCCCTTTCCGGATAAACTGGCCCGACGGCCGACCCGGCGACCCGCACCACCACGGGGTCGCACGGTCGCGCACTGTCACGACTCGTCCAACGGAGGGCCCGGGCCATGAGCATCCTCGCCGACGTCGCCCGCAAGGCGGGCGTGTCGAAGTCGACGGCCTCGCGCGCGCTCAGCGGCCGCGGCTACGTCTCGGACGAGACGCGGCGCCGCGTCGAGGATGCCGCTGCCGAACTCGGCTACGTGGTCTCCTCGACCGCCGCGAGCCTCGTGACCGGGCGCACCCGCAACGTCGCCGTCGTGATCCCGTACATCAACCGCTGGTACTTCGCCGAGGTGCTCGAGGGCATCGAAGCCGCGCTGATCCGCGCCGGCTACGACCTGACTCTCTACCGGCTCAGCACCGATAGCGACCTGCGCCGCCGCGTATTCGACTACTTCCTCGTGCGCAAGCGCGTCGACGCCGTGATCTCCGTCGCGATCGACCTCAGCCCGCACGAGATCCAGATGCTTCAGGCGCTGGGCAAGCCGCTGGTCGGTATCGGCGGACGCATCGACGGCATCCCGTCGCTGTCGATCGACGACGTCGAGGCCGCCCGGCTCGCGACGGAGCACCTGCTCAGCCTCGGCCACCGGCGCATCATGCACGTCGGCGGCGACCAGAACGAGCAGATGGACTTCCGGGTGCACGCGCAGCGGTACACCGGCTTCACCCAGGCGCTGCGCGACGCGGGCGTCACGGTCGACGACGACTTCCGGCAGGCCGACTTCTCGATCGAGGGCGGCTACGCCGTCGGCCTCTCGGTGCTCGGGGACCCTCGGACCCGGCCCACCGCGATCTTCGCCGGCTGCGACGAGATCGCCATCGGCATCAGCGTGGCGGCCCGTCAGCTCGGCATCGGGATCCCCAGCGAGCTGTCGATCATCGGTGTCGACGGCCACCCGCTGGCCGAGATGTTCGGGCTCACGACCTTGGCGCAGCATCCCGAGACCCAGGGCGCCCGCGCCGTCGAGCTGCTGCTGAGCCAGCTCGAGCACGCCGACGCCGCGCCGCCGGACGAGCACCTGCTGCTGCCGACGGCGCTGACGGTGCGCACGAGCACGGCCGCGCGCCGCGTGCCGACCGCCTGAACACCGCCCGCAACGCGAACGAGCCCCGCCCCGTCATCAGACGGGCGGGGCTCGCGCGGTTCAGCAGACGCTGGCCGGGAGGCCGGTGACTACTTGAGCACCACCGTGGCGCCGGCCTCCTCGAGCTGAGCCTTGGCCTTGTCGGCGGTCTCCTTGTTGACACCCTCGAGCACCACGCCGGGGGCGCCGTCGACCAGGGCCTTGGCCTCGCCGAGGCCGAGGCTCGTGAGCGCGCGGACCTCCTTGATGACCTGGATCTTCTTGTCGCCGGCGGCCTCGAGCACGACGTCGAACGACGACTTCTCCTCGACCTCCTCGGCGGCAGCGCCGCCACCGGCGGCGGGGGCGGCCGCGACGGCGACCGGCGCAGCGGCGGTGACCTCGAAGACCTCCTCGAACTTCTTCACGAACTCGCTGAGCTCGATGAGCGAGAGCTCCTTGAACGCCTCGATGAGCTCGTCAGTGGTGAGCTTGGCCATGATTTCTCCTTTGTAGCGGGGTTGGTGTGGTGTGTCGTCGACCGGTCAACGCCTAGGCGTTGCCGGACTCCTGCTTCTGCCGCAGCGCGTCGACCGCACGAGCGGCCTGCGCGAGGGGCGCGTTGAACATGTAGGCGGCACCGAAGAGCGAGGCCTTGACGGCACCGGCCAGCTTGGCCAGCACCACCTCACGGCTCTCGAGCTCGGCGAGCTTCATGACATCGGCGGCCGAGAGCGCGTTACCGTCGAAGTAACCGCCCTTCACCACCAGGTTGGGGTTCGCCTTGGCGAAGTCACGCAGGGCCTTGGCCACGGTCACGGGGTCACCGTGGACGAAGGCCAGAGCCGACGGACCAGCGAGCATGTCATCGAGCGAGTCGATGCCGGCCTCGCGGGCCGCGATCTTGGTGAGCGTGTTCTTCACCACGGCGTACGACGCGTCAGCACGGAGGTTCGTGCGCAGCTGCTTCAGCTGCGCCACCGTGAGACCGCGGTACTCGGTGAGCAGGACGGCAGTCGAGCTGGAGAACAACTCCTTCAGCTCGGCGACCGATGCTTCCTTGTTCGCCATGGTGCTCCTCTGGTTGGAATTCGAGTTCTGCCGCGACCGCTTTACGCAGTGCCACCCGGAGCGCACATGGGAGAAGGCCCGGCGCATGCGCACGAGCCTTCGGCGAGCATCCGATTCAGATCACGGATGCCCGATGTCAGTTCACACACCTGCGCGGGTCGTCGCCCCTCCCGTGAGGGAGTGCACGAGCCTTCGATCGGCGCCCCTGCGAGCAGGCGCTCCGATGACCAGCGGTCTACGGCAAGAGGCCAGCATACGGCACGCCGCGCCCGGCGACCAAAACGGCGCCGCCCGACCGGACCGGTCGGCCGTCTGCTCAGTCGACGGCGTCGAGCCAGGAGTGCCGCGGCGCGTAGCCGAGGTCGCGCCGTGCGGCGTCGATCGACAGCAGCGTCTGGCGCCCGACGAGCGGCCGCGAGACCGGGACGCCCGGGAACTGCTCGGCGAGCAGGTCGGCCGAGTCGCGCCGCATGACGGTGTCGGCTGCGGCGACGATGTACGTCGCGTAGCCGGGCCCGCGCACGGCGAGCGCACGCTCGACGGCGTGGGCGCCATCGCGGCGGTCGATGTAACCCCAGAGGTTCCAGCGCCGCGCGGCCGCGTCGTGCTGCCAGCTCTCGAACGCGGCGTAATCCTCAGGCGCCATGACGTTGCTGAACCGCAGGCCCGTGATCGAGAGCTTCGGGTCGAGTCGGCAGAGCTTCCGGCCGAGCTCCTCCTCGAGGTGCTTGCCGATCGCGTACATGAAGTTGGGCCGCACCGGCTGGCTCTCGTCGATGGGCACCGCAGGCGGAGCCTCATCGAGGGGCAGCCCGAGCAGCGTCTCGCTCGAGGCGTGCACGATGCGGGCGATGCCGGCGCGGCGGGCGGCCTGGAACACCGCGATCGTCATCGCGAGGTTGTCCTGCAGCAGCGCCGTATCGGGGCGGATGCCCGGGGCCGGGCTCGCGGCGAGGTGCACGACGGCGTCGAGGCGGTCGTAGCGCTCCTCGACGCCGGCGAGGGCATCCAGCACCTGGCCCGTGTCGGTGAGGTCGACCCGCACGAAGCCCTCACCTGGGGCGCCGACGGCGTCGAGCCCGGTCACGGAGTGGCCGGTCTCGACCAGGTGGGCGACGACGGCCTGCCCGAGCTTGCCGGAGGACCCGGTGACGGCGATGCGCATGCCGCGAGCCTACGCGCTGGGCGCGACCGAGGTGTCGGGGGCGGCAGGGCCGCCCGGGGCGGTGTCGGCAGCGGAAGGGCCGGCCCCGGCGGGCGCTAGCGGCAGGCTGACGCGGAAGACTGTCTCGCCGGGTCGCGACGAGGCGGCCACC
>JAIWOM010000024.1 GCA_020216895.1 Microcella sp. | reverse complement strand
GACGGCGATCGGCGTGATGAACATTGGTGCCAGCAGCATCGCGCGGGTGAGATCACGCGCCCACTTCTGCTTCTGCAGGGCGAGGGCGATGGCGAGGCCGAGCACGGTCTGCAGGGCAACGGCGACGATCACGTAGATGGCGGTGTTCGAGAACGCGTTCCACATCCGCGGGTCGGTGAGCACGAAGAAGTAGTTATCCAGCCCGACGAAGTCGGGGGCTCCGCGACTTGTCAGTCGGTAGTCGGTGAGACTCAGGTACAGCGCGTACCCGAGGGGGAACCCGACAGCGACGCCGGTGATGGTCAAGACCGGAGCGAGCATCGCCCAGCGGAAAGTCATCGTTGGTGTCACTGCCGGGTTCCCTTTCTCAATGTGGTTCGCCGTCGCCTAGCGCTGGATGCGCTCGACGGCAGCCTGGGCGTCGGCCAGGGCCTGCTCGACCGTCTTCGTGCCAGCGACGGCCTCGCTCAGCTCAGTGCCGACGGCCTGGATCATCTCCTCGCCGCCAAGACCCTGCGAGAGCGGGGCCGCGTCGGAGAGGATGGCGATGATCGCCGCGTAGTAGTCCTCTCCGTAGCCCGACTCGAGAACCGTCGGGTTGCTCAGCGTGCTCTCACGGATCGCGGCACCGCCAGCGACGACGCGCTCGACGTCGACGGCCGGCGAGGTGATCCACGCCACGAATGCCCAGGCAGCGTCAGACGCGGCGGAGTTGGCCGGAATCGCCCAGCTCCAGGAGCCGAGAACCTGCTTGCCGCCGGGCATCGGGGCCAGAGCGAACGAGCCAGCCAGGTCTCCGGAAGCGCCCTCGGGGTTATTGAGGCCCGGGAGGTTCCAGTTGTAGCTGATCATCGACGCCGACTGGCCGCTGGACACCGAGCGGAAAGCCTCGTCGAACGCCCAGTTCGAGCTGTTCGCCGGAGCCGCGGTCGTGAAGGCCTCGATGTACGCATCGAGGGCAGCGGCGGCCTCCGGCGTGTCGAGGGTGGGGTTGCCTTCCTCGTCGTAGATCGAGCCACCTGCCGCGAAGAGCCAGTTTGCCCACTCCTCGAAGATCTTGTATCCGCGCTGCGGCTGCATCGCGATACCCGTGCGATCGCTCGTGGTGAGCTGCTGTACGTTCGCGACGAGCTCGTCGAGGGTGCTCGGCAATTCCAGCCCCGCCTCCTCGTAGAGGTCGGTACGGTAGAGGTAGCCGAGTGCGTAGTTGTAGAACGGCACGCCATAGCGCACGCCGTCGACCTCGGTGATGTCGACCAGCGGCTGGAAGAAGTCCTCCGCCTGGTAGTCGGTCGTCGAGTCGATGCGAGCGTCGAGCGGCTCGAGGAAGCCCGCGTCGACGAAGTCATCCATCCAGGGGTTGTCAACGACGATCAGGTCGTAGGCGGGCTCGCTCGACTGGAACGACGCGATCAGCTTGTCGCGCATCTGGTCGAACGCGAGCGTCTCGATCTCGACCTCGATTCCGGGGTACGTCTCGTTGAACGAGGCGACCAGATCGATGACGATGTCGGTGTCGGGAACACTCTCCATCAGGATCCGGACGGTGCCCTCCGTGTCGGTGGGGATGTCGCCCAGGCCCGACGAGGCCGGAGCGTCCGTTCCGCCGGATCCCGCGCATCCCGAGATGGTGAGAGCGAGCGCTGTCGCGAGGCCCATGGAGGCCAGAAGTCCTCGACGTCGAGTACTCATGGGGTCACTTCCTTTCTGTGTTGGGTGGTGCAGGGTCGGACCGCTCGTTGGTGAGCGGTCAGTCCATGTAGGCGCCGCCGTTGACCGACAGCGACTCGCCGGTGATGAACGCCGCGTCATCGGAGAGCAGGAACGAGACGCCGCGGGCGACATCCTCCGGGGTCTGCAGCCGCCCGAGCGGCGTGGCGGCGACCCACGAGTCGCGCACGGCCTCGGGGGTGGACCCGCTGAGTGCCGCCTCCCACGCCAGCTCCCGTTCCTGCATCGCCGTGGCGACGAAGCCGGGGCAGACCGCGTTCACAGTGATGTTGTGGCTGGCGAGTTCGAAGGCCATCGCCTGCGTCAGCCCGACGACGCCGAACTTGGAGGCCACGTAGTCGGCCAGGAAGGGCACACGGCCCTGCTTGCCCGCCATCGACGCGGTGTTCACAATCCGTCCGGAGGTGCCGTTGCGGATCATTGCGCGCGCGGCCGCCTGGCCGCAGAGGAAGACTCCCTTGAGGTTGACGTCGAGCGTGAGGTCGAGCTTCTCGCGTGGGATGTCGACGAACCGCTCCATGAATGAGATGCCCGCGTTGCTTACCCAGGCGTCGAGGCCGAGGCTGTCGGCGATCTCGTCGGCAACTGCTTGGGCGGCGTCACCGTTCGTGACGTCGAGCTGGCGGCTCACGTGGGTCTGACCGGCCGCGGTGGAGAGCAGTTCGCGGGTCTCGGCCGCTGCGACCTCGTTGACGTCGGTGGCGACAACGGTCCAGTCGCGGTCTGCCAACATGACGGCGATCGCGCGCCCGATGCCGGACCCGCTTCCAGTGATGACGACGGTGCTCATGCATGTGCCTTTCGGGAGAGGGAGTGGGAGAACGGTTCGAGGGCCGCACCCAGTTCACGCCACTCTCGGTAAGCCGCGTCGTAGGTCGCGGCCGCGTCAGAGTCGGGGTGCACGGTGGGGCCGAGCGAGATGTAACGGTCGACGTCGGTCCACGCATCCATCAGACCCACGCCGATAGCCGCGATCACGGCCGCACCGAAAGAGGCGCCGGGGTGGTCGACGATCGGGTGCAAGTCGGTGCCCAGCACGTCGGCATGGATCTGCTTCCAGAGCTTCGACTTCGAGCCGCCATTGGTCACCATCGCGCGGGTCAGCGGGAGGCCGAGCTCACCGAAGACTTCTGCGTGGTGCCGGAAGCCGAAAGCGATCGACTCCAGCACCGCGCGGTACATCGCCCCGCGGGAGGTGCCGAGGTGGAGACCCACGAAGGCGCCCCGAAGGTCGGGGTCATGCAGGGGGCTCTTCTCGCCGAGGAAGTACGGCAGGCAGTACACGCCTGCCGCCGGTTCGGCGGCGGCTTCGTCGTCGAGCCTCAGCAGTTCGGCCCCGCCGGTCAGTGCCTGGAACCAACGGATGAGGCTCCCCGATGTCGCCATGCACCCGTTCGGGAGCCAGACACCAGGGACGGGGTGGGCGTCGAGGTACAGACGTTCATCCACGAGCGGGAACTCGCTGGCGACGAGCACATCGCCCGCACCCCCGAGCTTCACCAGCCAGTCACCGGGGGCTCGGACACCAGCAGAGTATGCGGAGAGCACGTGATCGGCCCCGCCGACCACGAGAGGGATTCCGGAAGGAAGACCCATCCGCTCCGCCATCTCGCCCGACAGCGCGCCGACGATCGTGCCCGGTTCAACGACCTCGGGGATCATGCCGCCGTCGATCTGCGCCACTGCGAAGGCCTCACCGAAACGCTCGCCGCCGACCGTGAACAGCCCCGACTCGAGAGCCCAGTTGCGCTCGACGTGCGGGCGGGCGCCCAGGCGCATGAGAACCCAGTCGTAGCTGCCGACGATCAGACGGGTTCGCGACCAGAGCTCAGACTCGTTTGCCTGCAGCCAGAGGAGGGTCGGCGCGACCGATTGCTGGCTGACGGTACTGCCCGTGGTCGTCACCGGGTCGAAGGAGGCGAGCTTTCGGGCAACGGCACCAATCTCCTCGACCGCTCGGGCGTCGCTCTGCAGGATCGCGCGTCGGAGGGGCAGGTGCGCCTCATCCAGGACGACCACCGCGGGCACCATGCCTGTGGTCGAGATCGCCGCGATTCGATTCGGGTCGACACCGTGGTGAGCGATGAGGTCAGCAACCGCTGAGATGGTGTTCTCGATCCACTCTGCGGTCTCGGCCTCGGCGATACCGGGCCCATCTGTGTGGGCCCGCACACTGCGGCTGACCGCCAGAAGGCGACCATCCGCTGCATCGAAGGCGACCACTTTCGTTCCGGTCGTTCCGATGTCGATGCCGAGGCTGACGGTCGCGGTCATGCGTGTTGTTCTTTCTCAGTCGAGGTCGGGGGCTGCACGCACACCACAGACACGCCAGCGGCGCGCGCACTGCGAAGGGTGGGGTGGTTCGGCTCGCCGTCGGTCACCAGGGTGTCGAGCTCGGACAGGTCCGCAATCGACACGAGTTGCACCTTGCCGAGCTTCGACGAGTCGGCGACGACGATGATGCGTTGCGCGGAGCGCGCCGCCGCGCGCTTCACGTGCGCCTCCGCATAGTGGTAATCGGTGACGCCCGCGGTGCCGTCCACGCCCGCCACGCCCATCACGAAGGTGCTCGCGTTGAAACGCTCGAGACTTTCCTGGGCGCCGGGGCCGATCAGGCTGAGTTCGCCGGGCCGCAGCTGACCGCCGGTCACGTACACGTCTGTGTCGGACTCGCTGCTGAGCTCGGTGGCCACGAGCAGGCTGGGCGTCACCACGGTGAGCGGCAGGTGCCGGGCGCGGATCTCACGGGCGACGGCGAGGGCTGATGACCCGCTGTCGATGATCACGGTCTCGCTCGGCTGAAGCAGGTCGACGACGGCCGACGCGATGTGCGCCTTCTCGGTAGCTGCGAGGGCGGCCCGGGCGTCAAAGGAGGGTTCGGCGGCGGCGGAGCCGACGGAGATCGCGCCGCCCATCACGCGCCGCAGCACGCCCTTGAGCTCGAGCGCCTCGACGTCACGGCGAATCGTCATCTCAGAGACGCCCAGTTCGGCGGCGAGCGTGGCGAAGTCGATCTCGCCGTTGTCGAGCACACGCTGCTCGATCAGTGCTCGTCGCCCTTGAACTGACATGCGACCACAGTAGAGGCAAAGTGTGAGTAGATAACACCCTTTTGATTACATTTGTGTAAAAAGTTCCCAGTAGCTCGGGAAGTGTGCGAACATTTCACAACACTCGCGTCGCCATGGTGCGCACGCGCCCTCGATACCCCCGACCGACCACCCCGTCGGGCAGCAGAAAGAAGGAGCCTCTATGACCACCTGGTTGGACGACATCTTCGCGGTGAAGAAGCCCGTCATCGCGATGCTCCACCTGTCGGCTCTTCCGGGTGACCCCGGCTACGACGCGGAGGGCGGCCTTGACGCGGTGATCGCTCGCGCCCGCCAGGAACTGCATGATCTGCAGGCTGGCGGGGTTGACGGCGTCATGTTCTCGAACGAGTTCAGCCTGCCGTACCTCACGCAGACCGAGCCGATCACCGCCATCACCATGGCCCGAATCATCGGTGAGCTCCGCTCGGAGATCACCGTGCCGTTCGGCGTGAACGTGCTGTGGGACGGCCGCGCGTCCATCGACCTGGCCATGGCGACCGGTGCTCGCTGGGTGAGGGAGATTTTCACCGGCGTCTACGCCAGCGACTTCGGCCTCTGGAACACGAACGTCGGCGAGGTTGCCCGTCATCGTGCGCGCGTCGGCGCCGCCGGGGTGAAGCTGCTGTTCAACATCGTTCCTGAATCGGCGACCTACCTCGCCGACCGCGACCTGGAGTCGATCGCCAAGACCACCGTCTTCGCAACCCTCCCTGACGCGCTCTGCGTCTCGGGTGCGACCGCGGGTGCTCCGACCGATAGCCAGGCACTCGCCATCGTGAAGAAGGCCGCCGGCGCCGTGCCCGTGTTCGTGAACACGGGTGTGCGCGCCGAGAACATCGGCGACCAGCTCTCCATCGCCGATGGCGCGGTGGTCGGCACCTTCTTCAAGCGCGACGGCCGCTTCGAGAATGCGGTCGACCCGGATCGGGTCGTCACGCTGATGACGGCTGCCCGCGAGTTCCGCGCGACCCTCTCCTAACCAGAGCCCCTGCCCGAATCTCCACAATTCAGGAGTTCGGGATGCTCGCGCCCGGTCGACACGCCGTGCGGGCATCCCGAACTCTCGTTCTTGGGCGGCCATTCCTGAATTGTGGAGACGGGGCCGGGCGCGCGACTCCTGAATTGTGGAGACGGGGCCGGGCGCGCGACTCCTGAATTGTGGAGGCGGGCGGGTGGGGCAGACTCGGGGGGTGAGCCTTCTCGAGTCGATGCCGCGCCCCTACGAGGCCGGCGCGGCGTTCGACGCGATCGAGAACTGGGCCGTCGGGCGCGGCCTGACGCTGTATCCGGCGCAGGAGGAGGCGATCTTCGAGCTCGTCGCGGGCGCGCACGTCGTGCTCGCCACCCCGACGGGCAGCGGCAAGAGCCTCGTCGCCGTCGCCGCCCACGCGATCGCCCTCGCGCAGGGGCAGCGCACCTACTACACGGCCCCCATCAAGGCGCTCGTGAGCGAGAAGTTCTTCCAGCTCGTCGAGATCTTCGGGGCGGAGAACGTCGGCATGGTGACGGGCGACAGTGCCGTCAACGGTGATGCGCCGATCATTTGCTGCACGGCGGAGATCCTCGCCAACCAGGCGCTGCGCGAGGGCCCCGACCTCGCGGCGGGCATCGTCGTCATGGACGAGTTCCACTACTACGCCGACCCCGACCGCGGGTGGGCGTGGCAGGTGCCGCTGCTGACCCTCACGAACGCGCGCTTCCTGCTCATGAGCGCGACGCTCGGCGACATCACCCCGATCGCGGAGGACCTCGAGCGCCGCACCGGGCACCCGGTGAGCGAGGTGACCCACACCGAACGACCGATCCCGCTGACCTTCGAGTACGTGCGCACCCCCGTGCACGAGACCGTCGAGCGGCTGCTCGACGAGAAGCAGGCGCCGATCTACATCGTGCACTTCAGCCAGGCGGCCGCGATGGAGCGCGCGCAGGCTCTGACGAGCATCCGCATCATCACCCGCGAGCAGCGCGACGAGATCGCCGAGGCGATCGGCGACTTCCGCTTCAGCACCGGCTTCGGCACCACGCTCAGTCGGCTCGTGCGCTCCGGCATCGGCGTGCACCACGCCGGCATGCTGCCGAAGTACCGGCGCCTGGTCGAGGTGCTCGCCCAGCGCGGCCTTCTGCGGGTCATCTGCGGCACCGACACCCTCGGGGTGGGCATCAACGTCCCGATCCGCACCGTGCTGCTGACGGCGCTCAGCAAGTTCGATGGCGAGCGGATGCGCCAGCTCACGGCGCGCGAATTCCACCAGATCGCCGGGCGAGCGGGTCGGGCCGGCTACGACACCGCGGGCCTCGTCGTGGTGCAGGCACCCGACCACGAGGTCGAGAACCACGTCGCTGAGACGAAAGCGGGCGACGACCCCAAGAAGCGCAAGAAGATCGTGCGGAAGTCGGCGCCTGCCGGCTTCGTCACGTGGGGCGAAGGGAGTTTCGAGCGACTCATCGGCGGGGCACCCGAACCGCTCGAGAGCCGCATGCAGGTGTCGGCGGCGATGCTCATCAACCTCATCGCGCGCGGCGGCGACGTGCTCGGCACCGCCCGCGCGCTGCTCACCGAGAACCACGAGCCGCCGCACCGGCAGCGCGAACTCGTGAAGCGGGCGCTGGGCATCGCCAAGACTCTCGTGCGCGCCGGCGTCGTCGAGATCGACCGCACGCCGGAGACGCGCGGTGAGCCGGCGGGCATCCGGCTCATCGTCGACCTGCAGCCGAACTTCGCGCTCAATCAGCCGCTGAGCCCCTTCGCGCTCGCCGTGATCGGGGTGCTCGACCACCTCGACGCCGACTACCCGCTCGACGTGATCAGCGTCATCGAGTCGACGCTCGACAACCCGCGGCCCGTGCTAGCGCAGCAGCAGTACAAGGCGCGCGGCGAGGCGGTCGCGGCCATGAAGGCCGAGGGCGTCGAGTACGAGGCGCGCATGGATGCCCTCGAGGAGGTCGAGCACCCGCAGCCGCTCGCCGAGCTGCTGCACGCCATGTTCGAGACCTTCGCCGCCAGCCAGCCCTGGGTGCGCGACATCGAGCTGCGCCCGAAGAGCGTCGTGCGCGACCTCTACGAGCGGGCGATGAGCTTCACCGAGTACGTCAGCTTCTACGGTCTCGCCCGCAGCGAGGGCCTGCTGCTGCGCTACCTCAGCGACGCCGACCGCGCGATCCGGCAGACGGTGCCCGACGAGGCCAAGACCGAAGCGTTGCGCGACATCATCGAGTGGTTGCGCGAGCTCGTGCGGCAGGTCGACTCGAGCCTGCAGGACGAGTGGGAGCAGCTCACCTCCCCGTCCGACGTTCGGGAAGGCGCCGAACCGGTGCTGCCGCCCCGGCCGCCGGACGTCACCACCAACCGCCGGGCATTCCTCGTGCTCGTGCGCAACGAGCTGTTCCGCCGCGTGCAACTCGCAGCGCTGCAGCGAGATGACGACCTCGTGGCGCTCGACCCCGACGCGGGCTGGCCCGAGGCGCTCGACGCCTACTACGCCGAGCACGACGAGGTGCGCACCGGGGGCGACGCGCGGAGCGCATCCCTCGTGCAGATCGATGAGAGCCCGGCCCGCGACCCCGACGCCGACGGCGCGACGGATGCGGGGCGCACGTGGCGCGTGCGTCAGGTGATCGACGACCCGGCCGGCGACCACGACTGGGGCATCGACGCGGTCGTCGACCTCGAGGCGAGCATTGCCGAGGGATCCGCCGTGGTGCGGATCCTCGGCCTGAACCGCCTCTAGACGAGCGAGCCGAGCACGATGCCGACGACCGGCGTGAAGATGCCGACGTTGATGAGCACGGCGATGAGCAGCAGGTTGACGACGAGCGGCCACCAGCCCCGCCCTGCCGCCTGCCGCCGCACGACGATAGTTCGCGCGGTCAGGTAGCCCACCTCGGTCAGGAAGGCCCACCCCCAGTGGGCGCGCGCGAGGTGGCCCCCCTCGTGCAGGGCGATGCGGTCGCGCCGCACCCAGATGATGATCCACAGCACCGGGATGATCGCCGCCCCGACGAGCCAGATCCACGGCGTCGACTCGACACCGCTCAGGAAGACGGCCGCCAGCTGCGCGAGCACCGTGACCAGCGGGGTGAACGCCAGGGCCCAGACCGCCGGGGTGCTCGTGCGCTCGGGGGCGTAGTCCATGGACCTGCTGCGGGTGTTCCAGATCTCGTCGGGCGTGCGGGAGCGCGCGCCGTAGGTGCCGAGCGGCTGAACGGGGGCATCGACGCTCGCGGGCGCGAGGGGGGAGGCCGGCGTGACGCCGACCGAGCCGGGCGACCACGAGTAGGGCGCAGAGTAGCTGTACGGCTCCGCGGCGCTCGGCACCGCGAGGGCGCCGGAGGCGTCGGTCGCCTGCTCGACGACCGGCTTCGGGCGCGTGTGGGTCGTCCAGCGCAGGCCGTCCCACCAGCGCAGGCGCAGCGCCATCTCGGGGTCGTCGTACCACCCTGCGGCAGGGGAGTGCGCGTCGGTCATCGGGTGTCCTCGGGTGTGCGTGAGAGCGCGGTTTGGGCGGGGTGGAGCGCTCTCCCGGTCCGCCCATGCTAGCCAGGATCGGGGTACAGTCCGACACCTGAGCGGTCCCCAATATGGGGGACTCGCTCATTCACCTTCGGGCGGGATGCGCGAGCTCAGGCCGAGAGCCGGTCCAGCATCCGCCACACCGTCGTCGTGAGCGCGGGATGATCGAGTGCGATCTGACGCAGGAGCCGGTAGTCGCGCGCCGCCGACGGCAGCCGCCCGTCGTCGTCACGGATGCTCTCGGCGCGGAGCATCCACACCACGAGCTCGTCGACGGTGGGCAGCTCGCTCATGAACTCCCAGGGGTCCTCACCACCGCGGGCGCGGGCGAGGATGACGGTCTGGAGTTCGTCGTGCGCCTCGGCACGGAGCACCTCGAGGCTCGCGCCCCGCCGTCGCCCATCCGTCATGCGTCGAGCCTATGACGGGCTCCTGAGCGCGACGGTCAGCGGCGTCAGCCGAGCAGCGTCCGGGCGATCTCGATCACGGTCGCGGGGTCGAGCACGAACCAGACGGTCAGCACCGACAGCTGCGCGCCGAGCCAGACCACCAGCGGCCACGACCGCGCGCCGGTGGTGCGGGCGAGCCGCACGCCCCGCACCGCGAGGAACACCGGCGGTGCGACGAGGGCAAGGATCCACGGCGCCGTGCGCAGGTGGCCCGATGACTCGAGCTGGTGGCGGTCCTGCGTCGCCAGGGCGGCGCTGAGGATCAGCGGGAAGACGACCGCGAGAGCGCGGGTCCACGACGAGCTCTCCGCGGGGAGCGTCGAGAAGACCCAGACGACCAGGAGCGCCTGGGTGATGGGCATGGTCGCGATCAGCCAGACCGACGCCGTGTGCACCCGGAGCCCGAGCGGGTTGCGGGCCGCGGGAGCCGGGGCGGAGCCGACGCTGATGCGCTCCCGCACGGCGAAGGGCACGTACTCGGAGGTCTCGGCGTTGGCGGGGCTGAGCGCGGAGGCGGCGCTGCGGGTCGGGCTCGAGCTCGCGCTGCGCAGACCGGCGGCCGGGTCGACCGGGTGCAGGGGCATGCTCTCGGCGGCGCGGGCCGACTCGCGCGGCGAGAGCGTCGTGGGGGCGCCGATGCTGATGGGGCCGGTGCTCGCGCTGCTGCGGAGGCTGTCGGGAGCGGACGTGGGCGAGACGCCGCTGACGGAGGGCATGTCGATCGGAGCCGTGTGGTGGGTCCAGCGCTCGCCGTCCCACCAGCGGCGCTGCGTGGCCGCGGCACCGGGGCTGGTCTCGACCGGGTCGGCGTACCAGCCGGCCGGCACGTGGACCGCTGTCGTGGTGCTCATCATGGTTCCCCCTCGGGCCCCGGCCCCCCGGCCGGGTCTCGTGTTCCGGATCGACCCCCCTGGTCGACCGGTGCTTCGCAGCGCTATTCGGGTTCACCGCGATGAACGATTGCTCGTTCGGTTATGGAGTTGTGTGGATATTGTTGCGGCTCCTCCGGATTCATGCCCGTCGGAGCATTTGCTTAGCGAACGACGCCGAAGATGCCCCAGTCGTCGACCTGCCAGGTGATCCAGCCGTTGGCCCGCTGGAGGCTCGCAGTGATGACGATCGCGTCGCCGGCCGCCGTCGTCGCGGGGCAGCGGAGCTGCTGACCGATGTACAGCGGGGGAGTCGCCGGGCAGTTCACGTCCATCTGGCCGCCGATGCTGACGGCGGCACGCTCGATGCTGGCCGAGGCCTCGTCGGCGAACAACTGGGGCAGCGTGGCGATCAGCAGACCGGGCACCGCGAGCACCGAGGCGCCGACGAGACCGCTGAGGAGCAGGAAGACCGCGAGCGGACCGTAGCCCGCACCCGAGATGCGGCTGAGCGAGACGGCGCGCGCCGCCAGGTACAGCAGCGGCGAGGCGAAGGCCCAGAGCCAGCTGGCGGGGCGGTCGACCCCCCGGCGACGCAGACCGCGGTGGTCGAGCCAGGCGAGCACGATCGACACCGGATACGGCGCAAGCCAGATGATCGCCATGAGGATCACCGACGGGCCCGTCGAGAACGCCGCGAGGACGAGCAGGCTGAGCAGCAGCTGCAGCATCGGGAAGAGCGCGAGCGCCCACACCTCGACACTCTGCAGGTGCGGGGCGGTGGTGCCGACCGTCTGGTGGGTTCCGCGGCGGCCGGGCTCGGCGGCCGAGATCGGCGACTCCGTCCAGGTCGACGCGTACGCCGGGGCACCGGGCGCAGACCCGTAGCCGGGCGCAGACCCGTAGCCGGGCGCAGACCCGTAGCCGGGCGCCGAGCCGTAGCCCTGCGGGGCCGATCCGCCCTGCGCCTGAAGCGGCACCCAGGGCATGCTCGGCTGCGGTGCGGAACCGCCGGACTGCTGCAGGTCGGCGAACGCGGCGGC
>JAIWOM010000023.1 GCA_020216895.1 Microcella sp. | reverse complement strand
CAGGTCGAGGGCGGCGCGCCGCTCGGCGCCATCCGTCGGCACCGCGAGATCGCTCGCGACCGCGCCCGCGATGATGCGCACCCGATCGCCGAGCGCGAGAACCTCCGCGAGCTCCTCGGCGACCGCGTGGGTCGGCACGACGACGGCGTCGGCGTAGCGCTCGGCGCGCTTCGCCATCGCGCGGTGCCAGGCGACGCCGCGCGGGGTCAGGGTCTCCGGGTGGGTCCACGGCACGGCGTCGTGGATCGTCACCACGATCTGGTCGCCGGGGTTGTTGATGCGGTCGTGCCGGAACAGGGGGGCGAGCAGGCTCGGTGCGTGCGTCGTCGACCCGGCGCCGAGACGGGTGAAGCCGTGCTGCCACGCCGCGGCGATCTGGCGCCGATCGAGCGCGCTCTTCTCGAGCGTCGCCAGGCCCGGCAGCGCCTCCTCGATCGCGCGGTACGCGGTCTCCGGCGATGACGGCACCCAGCCCGACACCGTGCAGCCGCGCGGCTGCGTCGCGATCAGGGCCCGCGTGAGCTCGCGGGTGTAGCGGCCGATGCCGCCCGGAACCGGAGCGGCCAGCTGGTCGAGGATCACGCGGAGAGTCGTCATGGGCTGACGGTCAGGCTACCCGGCGAGGGTCGGAACGAGCTCGGCGACGACGTCGACCGTCTCCTCCCAGTCGCTGACCGCGTGGGTCCGGACCCCCACGGCGATGACCGGGAAGTCGTTGCCGCCCTCGTCCAGGCGGTCGCCGATGAAGAGCATGTCGGCCGGGGCGATGCCGGTCAGCTCCGCGAGCTTGCGCATGCCGTAGGCCTTGTCGATGCCGCGGCGCGTGATGTCGACCGAGGTCGAGCCGCCCGAGCGCACCTCGAGCTCCGGCAGCCGCTCGGCCACCGCGGCGCGCAGGCGCTCCTTCTTGGCGCCGTCCGGGTCCCACGCCTTCTTCGCGTCGACCGGAGCCTCCTGGCCGAGCGCCGAGAAGGTGATCTGCGAACCGCGATCCTCGAGGATCGGCCCCCAGGTCTCCGCCTCCCACAGCCCGAGGCGCTTCGCCTCCTCCTCGACCACCGCGAGGGCCTCGTGGCGCTGCTCCTCGGTGAGGTTCTCGGCGTAGCGCTGCACCCAGTCGCCGTCCTCGTAGCGCCAGTACTGGGTGCCGCAGGTGGGCATCAGGTGCAGGCGGTCGAGCAGCGGCACGCTGGATTCCGGCAGGCGGTCGAGGATCTGCGCGCGGAACTGCCCGTACTGGCCGCCCGAGATGATGCACACCGGGCGGCGCTCGAGCAGGGCGACGAGCTGCTCGAGCATGCTCGGCGGGATCGGCGACTTCGAGGGGGCGAGCGTGTCGTCGAGATCGAAGGCGACGAGCGCGGGGGGCAGAGTCATCGTGGGGCTCTCCAGGCGTCAGGGGGAGGTCAGGGTCCGTCGGTCGGTGACGGCGGCGCGCTGGCCCAGCCGATCTCGGCCGCGGCATCGGCGAAGGCCGACTGCCAGTCGCGCAGGGGCGCGAGACCCAGTCGCGCCCATCCATCATGCCCGAGAACTGACCAGCGCGGGCGCGGGGCGGGCCGTTCGCCCGGTACGGTCGCCGCCGGCCGCACCAGCTCGGGGTCGAGGCCGGCCGTCGCCAGGATGGTCCGCGCGAACCCGAACCAGGTGGTGCTGCCGCTCGCCGTGGCATGCACGATGCCGCTGCGGACACCCCGATCGAGGAGCGCCGCCGTGCCGTCGGCCACCTCGCGCGTCCAGGTCGGCTGGCCCCACTGGTCGTCGACCACGGTGAACGGCTCTCCGAGGGCGGCCCGATCGCGGATCGCCGTGACGAAGCTCCTGCCGTGCGCGCCGTACAGCCACGCCGTGCGCATGACGATGACCCCGTCCGGATGCGCGGCGCGCGCCCGGCGCTCGCCCTCCGCCTTCGTGCGTCCGTAGATCGAGATCGGCCGCAGGGGCGCCTCCTCGGGCCAGGGCGTTCCGGCTCCGGTCGGCGGGGTATCGCCGAAGACGTAGTCGGTCGAGTACTGCACGAGCACGGCACCGGTCTCGGCGCACGCCCGGGCGAGGTTCTCGGGCCCGAGGGCGTTGACGCGCTCCGCCGCCTCGGGCTCGCCCTCCGCCGCGTCGACGGCGGTCCAGGCCGCCGTGTTGAGCACGACGTCGTGCCCGCGCACCGCCGCCCGGCACGTCTCCGCGTCGGTGATGTCGAGGGAAGCCCGGCCCAGCGCGGTGACGGGACGGTCGGCGAAGCGGGCGCGCAGATCGTGCGCGAGCATCCCGTCAGCACCGGTCAGCAGGATCCGCGTCACGGGCGCGCCGACTCCTGTGCACGGTAGCGCGCCTCGGTCGCGCCCTTCTGCGGCGCCCACCAGGCCTCGTTGGCGCGGTACCAGTCGATCGTCGCCGCCAGCCCGGCGGCGAAGTCGCCGTAGCGGGGGCGCCAGCCGAGCTCGGCACGCAGCTTCGACGAGTCGATCGCGTAGCGCAGGTCGTGGCCGGGGCGGTCGGCGACCTCGTCGAAGTCGTCCGCCGCGCGCCCCATCGCGGTGAGGATCATGCCGAGCACCTCGCGGTTGCTGCGCTCGCCGTCGGCGCCGATCAGGTAGGTCTCGCCGAGGCGTCCGCGCTCGATGATCGCCAGCACGGCGGCCGAGTGATCGTCGGCGTGGATCCAGTCGCGCACGTTGCGCCCCGCCCCGTAGAGCTTGGGCCGCTCGCCGCGCAGCACGTTCGTGATCTGGCGCGGGATGAACTTCTCGACGTGCTGGTAGGGGCCGTAGTTGTTCGAGCAGTTCGACAGGGTCGCCGCGATGCCGAACGAGCGCACCCACGCCCGCACGAGCAGGTCGCTGCCGGCCTTCGTCGCCGAGTAGGGGCTCGACGGGTTGTAGGGGGTGGTCTCGGTGAAGCGCGCCGGGTCGTCGAGCTCGAGATCGCCGTAGACCTCGTCGGTCGAGATGTGGTGCAGCCGGGTGCCGTGCCGCCGCACGGCCTCGAGCAGGGTGAAGGTGCCGATCAGGTTCGTGTCGACGAAGGGGCGCGGGTCGTCCAGCGAGTTGTCGTTGTGGCTCTCGGCGGCGAAGTGCACGACCACATCGGCCTCGGCGACGAGCCGGTCGACCAGCGGGGCGTCGACGATGTCGCCCTGCACGAAGGTGAGCCGGTCATCCGGCAGTCCCGCCAGCGATGCGCGGTTGCCGGCGTACGTGAGCTTGTCGATGACCGTCACGTGGTGGGCGCCCGCGCCGAGCACGTGGTGCACGAAGTTCGAGCCGATGAACCCGGCGCCGCCGGTGACGAGCAGTCGCATGGCCTCCAGCCTAGTGAGGGGCCGTTGCTAGGCTGGCGGGCGTGCGAATCCGCGAGCTCTCGGTGCCGGGTGCCTTCGCGGTCACGCCCCGGCAGTTCGCCGACGAGCGGGGCGTCTTCCTCGAGCACTACCGCTTCGAGGCGCTCGCCGAGGCGGTCGGCCACCCCCTCGACCTGCGGCAGGGCAACACCTCGGTCTCGCGCCGCGGCGTCGTTCGCGGCATCCACTACGCCGACGTGCCGCCCAGCCAGGCGAAGTACGTCACGGTGCCCCACGGCTCGATCATCGACTTCGTCGTCGACCTGCGGGTCGGCTCGCCGACGTTCGGGCGGTGGGATGCGGTGCCGATCGATGGGCGCGAGCGCACCGCGGTCTATCTCGCCGAGGGCCTGGGGCACTGCTTCGTCGCGCTCGAGGATGACACCGTCGTGACCTACCTGGTCAACCAGGTCTTCGCGCCCGAGCGGGAGCACAGCGTGCACCCCCTCGACCCGGCGATCGGGCTCGAGCTGCCGTTCGCCCCCGACCAGCTGATTCTCGCGCCGAAGGACGCCGCGGCGCCGACGCTCGCCGAGGCGGTCGACCGGGGACTCCTGCCGACCTGGTCGGCATCGACCGAGCTGACGGCGTCGCTCGACGCCGCATGGAGGGCGCGATGAAGGGCATCATCCTGGCCGGTGGCACCGGCACGCGGCTGTGGCCGATCACCAAGGGCATCTCGAAGCAGCTGATGCCGGTGTTCGACAAGCCGATGATCTACTACCCGCTCTCGACGCTCATGATGGCCGGCATCCGCGAGATCCTGATCATCACGACGCCGGAGTACCGCGCGCAGTTCGAGCAGCTGCTGGGCGATGGCGGAGAGCTCGGCATCGAGCTCTCGTACGCTGTGCAGCCCTCGCCCGACGGCCTCGCCCAGGCTTTCCTGATCGGGGAGCACTTCATCGGCGACGACAGCGTCGCCCTGGTGCTCGGCGACAACATCTTCCATGGCGCGGGGCTCGGCACCGCGCTGCGCCAGTACCGCGAGATCGACGGCGGGCTCATCTTCGCCTACCAGGTCGCGAACCCGAGCGACTACGGGGTGGTCGAGTTCGACGGCACCGGCCGTGCTATCGCCATCGAGGAGAAGCCCGCGAACCCGCGGAGCTCGTACGCGGTGCCCGGCCTCTACTTCTACGACGCGGGCGTGGTCGCAGTCGCGCACGGCATCACGCCCAGCGCGCGCGGCGAGCTGGAGATCTCGAGCATCAACGAGCACTACCTGCGGGAGGGTCGCCTGCAGGTGCAGGTGCTCGATCGCGGCACGGCCTGGCTCGACACGGGCACCGTCGAGTCGATGATGCAAGCCTCGGAGTACGTCCGTGTGATCGAGGACCGCCAGGGCTTCAAGATCGGCTGCATCGAGGAAATCGCCTGGCGCGCCGGCTGGATCGACGACGCCCAACTGGCAGCTCTCGCCGAGCCCCTGGCCAAGAGCGGCTACGGCACGTACCTCCAGCGGCTGCTGACGCTGCCGCGCAGTTAGTCGGCGCTCGAGGGCGGCGTGCTCAGCCGGCCGGACGGGTCCGGACGAGGATGTTCGCCTTGTAGTCGGTGAACCACGCATAGCGGCTGACCGCCAGCAGCATGACCAGCCGCTCGGTCTCGCTGTAGACGACGTACGGCCGCACCATGCGCCCGGCGGTGCGCGACGTCGTGAAGCTGTTTGTGGTCGTGCATCCCGCCCCCCAGCGGCAGCGCAGGTAGCTGATCGTCCACGAGCCCGAGGTCGAGGTGGTGGGGGTCTGCCGAGCCGTGATGATGCCGCCATCGATGAAGGCCGCCCCGCCGACGTAGCGGGCGGCATACCGGTAGCCGAAAGGGCGGCCCGTGAGCTGACCCCAGGTGCCGGAGGTCCAGCGCGCACCGTTCCAGACCTTGTAGCGGTAGGTCGCCGTCGCGGTGCCCTGCCAGGCCGCATAGACGACGGCCGGCGCTCCGTTCACCCGGGCGATGTCGTGCAGCCGCACGCGGGTGCTTCCTATCGGGACGACGGTGGCGTCGAACTCCTCCGGCAGCAGGGCAGGGCCCCCGGGCTCATCGAGGGATCCGATCACGGTGCCGTCGACGCGGGTGATCTCACCGGTGGTCAGGTCGAGGGTCGCCGTACCCACGTTCCGCGGGATGAGGGTGGCAGGGTGCGCGTAGTAGGCGAGCGAGACCAGGTGGCCCTCGTCGCCGTGGCCCGGCCGTGCGAGCAGGTACATGCCCGGATGATCCGTTCCATCGGTGAGAAGCCGCGGCTCGCTCCAGGTCGTTCCCCAGTCGGTGGTGACGACGTACGTCCAGTCGCGACCCGCCCGCACGATGAGCAGCAGGGCATCGTCGGTGCGCAGGAGCTGCGCGTACGTGACGCGCGCCCCGAACTCGATGCGTTGCTCCTCCGAGGCTTCGAGCGTCTCGCGGTCCACCCAGCGGAACCGGGTGTGGGTGAGCAGGCCGTGGGTCGAGTACACGGCCAGGAGCGTCGGCTGGTCGGGATCGACCGCGATCGCGGTCGCATTGTGGTCATCCGGGCTCTCCGGCCCGCCGAGCGGGACTCGGCGAACCTCCCCTGAGCGGCAGTCCACGCGGCTCACGGCGTTCGTGCCGTCGCGGGCCACCGAGCCGACCCACCAGTACGGCCCGTCGGGAGCGGCGAGCGGGTTCACCCAGCTCGAGTAGATCGCGTCGGGAACGATCGCGCAGGCGGGGTGCCGGGCGGCCTGCGCCGGCGCGGGGGAGCCCATGATCAGGGCACCTGCGACGAGAGCGAGCGCGGTGAGGAGGGCAGCGACCCGTCGGGGGAGCGCGCCGGGTGCCGACGGCGTCGTGGTCGCGGTCATCGGCCCTCCTGTTCTCGGGTTCGGGTCCCTCGCGGGCGGACGATTGCTCAGGCTACCGCCCACCGCCGTCAGGGGCAGCGGGCCGCGTATAGTGGGGGAGGCTGTGCCGCGTCGGCGCGTCCCGCGCCCGGATGCCGATTCGCGACGCGCAGTCCTTCTCGTGACGGAGAGATCGTGCTCAAGAGACTCAAGCGCATCGCCAAGAAGCTGCTGGCGATCACCTGGATCCGCCGCACCTACGAGGTCGTCAACCGGGTGTTCCTCGAGACCTTCGGGTCGAGCCGGATCCTCACGCACCTGTTCTTCACGATCGGCTTCCTGACCTTCAACCGCGAGCAGGCCGCCGTGCTGCGGGGCCGCCGCAACTACTACCGGAACAAGGGTCGCGCGCGCGTGACCCACGTCGAGCTGCGCCGCAACGTGCACCGCCTCGAGAAGGGCATCATCATGCGGCCGCGTCGCGATGTCTTCGCACGCGACTACATCGGCGAGACCGTCGAGTTCTATGCCGCCGCCGTGGCCCAGTACACCGGTGACGGCGCGCCGATGGAGACCGCGGAGATGGAGTGGGCGCACGACGTCATCACCGAGTACTTCCGCGTCAGCACCGGGAGCCACCCGGTCGTCGATGCCGCGCGGGCGCGGTTCGAGGCCCTCCCGAAGCCCACCGAGCCCTCGGGCAAGGTGCCCTACGTGAAGAGGCAGCTCTCGACCATCAGCTACGACGAGCTGCACCAGCTCGCCATGCAGCGTCGCTCGGTGCGCTGGTTCGAGCAGCGCCCCGTCGACCGCGAGCTCATCGACAAGGCGCTCACCGTCGCTCGGCAGGCCCCCACCGCCTGCAACCGGCTGCCCTACGAGTTCCGCATCTATGACGAGCCCGAGGCCGTGCAGACCGTCGTCGGCCTGCCCTTCGGCGCGGCCGGGTTCGCGCACAACGTTCCCGCCGTCGTGGTGGTCGTCGGCAAGCTCGAGTCGTACTTCAGTCCCCGCGACCGGCACGCGATCTACGTCGACTCCTCGCTTGCCGCGATGTCGTTCATCTTCGCGCTCGAGACGCTCGGCCTGTCGTCCAGCGTCATCAACTGGCCCGACTTCGAGCCCCTCGAGGCGAAGATGCAGAAGACTCTCGGCCTCGACATCTCCGACCGCGTCGTCATGCTGATCGCCGTCGGGCACGCGCACCCGGAGGGCATGGTGCCCTACTCGCAGAAGAAGGAGCTCGACACCTTCCGCTCGTACAACGTGCTGCGATGAGCTCGGGGCGTCGGCCGCGCACCCGCACGATCCTGCGGTACGGCCTCACCTTGGTCGTGCTCATCGCGGTGGGTTGGCTCTTCGCCCTCGCCCTCGCGCAGAACTGGGAGCAGGTGCAGGCGGCCGACCTGCGGCCCAACGGCCTCATGGTCGTCGCGGTCGTGGTGTTCGCCGCGGCGGTCCCCGTCTCCGGGCTGTTGTGGGGCGCGATCGTCGACGTCCTCGCTCCGGATGCCCGCATGACCCCGCGCGAGGCCATCGAGGTGCACAGCGCATCCTGGCTGCTCAAGTACATCCCCGGGCAGGTCGGGTCGCTGGTCAACAAGGTCGTGTGGGGAGGGCGCCGCGGCATCAGCCGCATGGTGATCCTGATCAGCTTCATCTACGAGAACGTCTTCCTGCAGATCGTGTCGATCGTGCCGAGCATCGTCATCATCGCGATCTCGGTCGGGGTCGGGGTGCTGGCGGGCAACATCGCCACCGCCATCGTTGTCGGCATCGCGCTCGTACCGCTCATCGCCGTGCTCGACCGCCGCGTCTTCCGACGCGTGCTCGATCTCGCGACCCGGCGACTGACCAAGCAGGCGCTCCCCGTCGAGTACTTCCTGCCGACCCGCCGAACCCTCGCTCTGCTCGCCGGCTTCGTCGCGCCGCGCGTGATCAACGGCGTCGGCATCGTGCTCGTCGCCGCTTCGATCACGAGCGTCCCCGCCGACGACTGGCTGCTGATCGGCGCGGCCTACGCGCTCGCCGGGGCCCTCGGTATCCTGGTCTTCTTCGTGCCGAGCGGGCTCGGTGTGCGCGAGGCCGTGCTCTTCGCCTGTCTCGTGGCCGCGGGCTACTCCGCCGCCGATGCCGTGCTCATCTCGCTCCTCGCGCGGCTGCTCAGCACGATCGCCGATGCTCTCCTCGCCCTGATGTACGCCCTGCTCCGCATCCTGCCCCGTAAGGACACCACCGCATGACCACCACCGCCCCCGCTCCCCGCATCGCGATCATCGGCTCGGCACTGTCGGGCAACAAGGGCGCGTCGGCGATGCTCGAGAGCTCGATCGCGACGCTCAGCGAGCGCATCCCGGGCGTGCGCTTCACTCTGTTCAGCATGTACCCGGCCGAGGACCGCGCCCAGAACGAGTACGCCGCTCTCGACATCATCGACGCCCGTCCCCGCCAGCTCGGCGTCACGATCAACACCCTCGCGCTGCTCTACCGCATCCTGCCGCCGCTGCGTCCGCTGCTCCGGGCGCGGTCGCGCGCGATCGGAGCGCTCGCCTCGTCGCAGGTGCTGCTCGACCAGGGCGGCATCACCTTCACCGACGGCCGCGAGAAGTTCCTCCTCTACAACGTCGCCTCGATCCTGCCGGCGATGATGCTGCGGGTGCCGGTCTTCAAGTGCGCGCAGGCGGTGGGGCCCTTCCAGAACCCCATCAACCGCTGGTCGGCCAAGCGCTTCCTGCCCCGAGTGCACACCCTGGTCACGCGCGGCCGCATCACCCACGAGTTCGCCGAGGCCCTGGGCCTCACGAACCTGTACGCCGGAGCCGACTACGCCTTCTCGCTCGAGCTCGACGGCACCGAGCAGGCGGCCGCCGCTGCGGCCTTCGACCTCGGCTTCTTCGAGGGACCGGAGCAGGTGGTGGGCGTCTCGCCGAGCGTCGTCCTGCAGAAGAAGGTCGAGGCGCGCGGCGCCGACTACATCGGCGACGTCGCCGCATTCATCGACGAACTCGTGGCATCCGGCCGCCGGGTGGTGCTCTTCCCGCACAGCGTGCGCACCGGCACCGAGAAGACCCACAACAACGACCTCCCCCTGTGCTCCCGCATCCACGAGCGGCTGGCCCACCCCGAGGGCGTGCTGTTCATCGACCGGGAGCTGTCGTCGCAGACCCTGCGGTACCTCATCGGGCGGTGCGACTACTTCGTCGCCAGCCGGTTCCACGCCATGGTCTCGTCGCTCGCGATGGCGGTGCCCACGCTCGTGATCGGCTGGAGCCACAAGTACCAGGAGGTGCTGGAGATGTTCCAGCTGGACGAGTGGGCCTTCGGTCACGACAAGCTCGAGCCGGACTTCCTCCGCGAGCGGTTCGAGGCGCTCGTCGCCGCGGGTGACGAGGTGCGCGATCGCCTGCGCACCCACCTCCCTGCCGTCAAGGCGCGGTCTCTGGCGCAGGCCGACCTGATCGCCGCCCTGGTCACCGGTGCGGAAGCCTCGCGCGCATGACGATCCTCGGCATCATCGCCCTCGCGCTCCTCGTCTGCCTCGTGCTGGGGCTGCCGATCGCGCTGCTCGCGCGCGAGCGCGGCGAGGGCTGGGCGGCGCTCGCCGCCGACGCCTCCATCTACGGGTACCTCGTCCTCATGCTCATGCCGACGGTCTACGCGTGGTGGGGCGCGGTGCCGCTGGCGCTCTTCGCCGCGGGCTGGATGGTGCTGATCGTCCTCGCCGTGCGGCGGCGCGAGGTTCCCGCGCGCCCGGTGCTCTCCGCTCGCGACCGCTGGTTCTGGGCCGGGGCCGCCATCGTGGCGGTGGTGACGCTGATCCCGCGCGTCGACTCCGTGAACTTCCTACCCTGGCTGGGCGACATGGGCGCCTACATCAACTGGGCAAACCAGTTCGCCCGCACCGGCGAGCTGTCGTCGTCGTGGCCGCCGCTCCTGCCCGCCTACCTGGGCCTCAACAGCGCTGTGTTCGGCTTCGAGCACGTCGCCTCGTCGCTCTCGGTCTCAGGCCTGGTGCTCGCCATCGCGATCGCGCGCACCCTGCACCGCATGGAGGTGAACCGCTGGCTCGTTCTCGCGGTCTCCGGGCTCGTCGCGGTGCACGTGCACGCCATCTGGTACTCGAGCTTCCCCAGCAGCGAGACCCTCAACGCGCCGCTCTTCGTGATCTGGGTGGTGACGGCCTACACGGCCATGCGGTCCGAGCGCCCGCTCGGGCCCGTGCTGCTCAACGTTCTCGCGATGACCGCGCTGGGCCTGTTGCGCGGCACCGGCCCGCTGCTGCTCGTGCCGTTGGTCATCCTCGCCGTGTGCACCATCGTCGTGCCCGACTTCCGCGCCCTGCGGCGCTCCGTGTGGATGCTCGTTGCCGGCAACATCGTCGCGGCGGTGCTCGGCTTCTGGTACGGCATCACGGAAATCCGCCGCTACTACGTCGAGACCCAGCTGACCAACCTGCTTCCCGACGCCGTCATGTCGCTCGTCGGCGGCCGTCTCGGGCTCTTCGATCCCACGGTGACCACGGCCGCCGTGCTCATCATCGTGTGCGGTGCCGCGATCGCCGCCGCCGTCGTGATCGCCCGCCGCCCAGTGGTCGAGAGCCGCCCGACCCGGGTGCCGGGCATCCTGGGCATCATCGTCGCCGCGGTGCTCGCGGCGGGCGTGCTGGCGACCGCCATCGGCGGCACCGCCCTGTGGAACATCACGCTGCGCCTCGGGGTCGTGCTGATGGTCGTGGGGATCGCCGCGATCGTGCTCGGCTCCCGCGCCCGCGACGACGCCCCGCGGGCGGCTGTCGTGCTCATGCTCGGCGCCACGATCGCGCTGTTCTACGCCCTGCAGACCGTGCGGCTCGGACTCCTCTCCGACCACTCCTTCTTCCTGTACTGGGACCGCTACGCGGTGAGCGAGATCCTCCCGGCGCTGTTCCTCCTGCTCGGCATCGGTCTCGAGCTGACCCGCCGCCGCGCGGCCGCCTCCGAGCGGGTGCGGGCACGGGTGCCCGCGGGCATGCTCACCGCCCCCGCCCTGCTGGCGATCGGCGCGGTCGTCATGGCGATCGTGGTGCTGCCGCAGCAGCAGAACCTGCGGCTCATGCTCGCCGACAGCTACATGCGCGGCGCCTACGAGCTGCAGGTCGACCTGAACGAGGCTGTCGAGCAGGAGCAGGTGCCGGTGGTCTGGGCCGCGACGTCGACCGCGACCGTGCCCGGCTTCTTCTTCCCGAACACGTGGATGGCTTTCGCCCGCCCCATGCAGATCTCCTACGGCTATGAGGTGCTGCGCGTGACCGGTCGCGACAACTTCGGCCGCGATGAGGTCGTTGATCGTGCGGCCATCGACAGTTCTCTGGCCTGCTCGTCGACCGGGCGGATCCTGGTCTACGAGCTCCAGAACGGCGGCCCCGTGCTCGGCGAGCGCATCGACGACGAGGGCGTGAGCATCCGTCTGCGCGAGACGGTCACCGGGTCGATGTCGCTGCTGAGTCAGCCCCCGGGCGCCGGATGGCAGAAGGTCGACTTCACGGTCGGCGTCTGGGAGGTCGAGGCGCTCACCGCGAGCACCGCCGCCTGCGTGCGCTGACCCGGCCGACCCGGCACTCAGCCGGCGAGGCCGGCGAACCGCTCGGCGAGCCGTCGGGCTCCCCGTGAGCGCGCG
>JAIWOM010000022.1 GCA_020216895.1 Microcella sp. | reverse complement strand
GCCCGTCGTCGTGGGCGATGACCGAGGCGACGTAGCCCCGGGCATCCACGCCCGCGCGGACGCTGCCGTTGTCGAGCACCGTCGCGCCGTCGGGGGCCTCGGTCGCGGTGACCGACGGATGCGATGCCGCGAGCGGCGCGGCCCCCAGCGCCGGCACGCCCTCGCGGGCGAAGGGCGAGGCATTCACGACGAGGTCGTGCGCCGCACTCTCGGCCGGCGTGCCGGCGAGCGCCGCGAGGGCCTCGCCGATGATGCCCTCGAGCGTCTCGGTCACGGCCGCGTGCCGCTGCTCGGCCTCGCGGTGCACCCAGGCGATCGAGCTGCCCGGCAGGATGTCGTGGAACTGCAGCAGCAGCACGGTCTGCCAGGCGCGCTCAAGAGCCTCGCGCGGGTAGACGTAGGGCTCGGTGCTGCCGCGGGTGCGCACGGCGGCCGTCGCCGCCCACAGCTCGGCCTGCCGCAGCAGGGCCTCGTTGCGGCGGTTGCCCTGCTTGGTGCGCAGCTGCGAGGTGAACACGCCGCGGTGCAGCTCGAGGTACATCTCGCCGCTCCACACGGGGGCCTGCGGGTACTCGGCCTGGGCATCCTCGAAGAAGGCGCGCGCGGTGCCCATCGTCACGCGCGGCGAGCCCTCGAGGTCGGCGGTGCGGTGCGCGGCCTGGATCATCTCGCGGGTCGGCCCGCCGCCGCCGTCGCCCCAGCCGAAGGGAACGAGCGAGGTGGTGGCGCGGCCCTTCTCCGAGAAGTTGCGCTCGGCGTGGGCGAGCTCTTTGCCGCTGAGCTCGCTGATGTACGTGTCGACGGGCGGGAAGTGCGTGAAGACGCGGGTGCCGTCGATGCCCTCCCACCAGAAGGTGTGGTGCGGCATGGTGTTGATCTGGTTCCACGAGATCTTCTGGGTGAGGAACCACCGCGAGCCCGCCGCGGCGACGATCTGCGGCAGGGCGCCCGAGTAGCCGAACGAGTCGGG
This sequence comes from Microcella sp., assembly GCA_020216895.1. Taxonomy (GTDB): domain Bacteria; phylum Actinomycetota; class Actinomycetes; order Actinomycetales; family Microbacteriaceae; genus Microcella. The sequence continues at coordinate 11,165 of JAIWOM010000022.1, read as the reverse complement.
CATCCAGGCCTCCTCGCACTCGACCCCGAACTCGTTCAGGAAGAACTGCTTGCCGGCGATGAACTGCCGGGCCATGGCCTCGCCACCGGGCATGTTGGTGTCGCTCTCGACCCACATGCCGCCGACGGGCACGAACTGGCCGGCAGCGACCTTCTCGCGGATGCGGGCGAACACCTGCGGGTGGTGCTCCTTCATCCAGAGGTACTGCTGGGCGCTCGAGCACGAGAACACGAAGTCGGGGTGCTCGTCCATCAAGTCCATGACGTTGGTGAAGGTGCGGGCGCACTTGCGCACCGTCTCGCGCAGCGGCCACAGCCACGCCGAGTCGATGTGCGCGTGGCCGGTGGCGACGATGCGGTGCGCGCTCGCGCTCGCGGGCTTCGCGAGGGCGGCCGCGAGCGCATCGCGGCCGGCCTGCGCGGTGGCCGGGATGCTCTCCGGATCGAGCACGTCGAGCATGTCCTCCAGCGCGCGCAGGATCTCGTGGCGGCGCGACGAGCCCTCGGGCAGCTCCTCCATGAGCCCGCGGAGGGTCCAGATGTCGGCGAGCAGGTGCCAGACGGTCTCGTCGCGCAAAGCCACCTCGAGCTGCTTCAGCTCGTAGAGCGGCTCCTCAGGCGCGGTCTCCCACAGCCCGTACGGCGTCGGGTCGAAGGTGTACTCGCCCGCGACGTCGGGGTTCGCCGCGGCCTCGATGAGCACATCGATGCTGCGCTCGCCCGGCGCGACGGGCAGCCACGAGTTGAGCGGCGCGATCGACTTGATGAGCGTGCCGTCGGGCCGGTACGCGAGCCCCTCGGCCTGGAAGCCCGAGCGCGAGCGGTTGTAGCCGAAGTCGACGAGCACCTCGATGCGCGTGCCGGCGGGCGGCTCGGGCAGCCATGCGGCGGGCACCTCGCCCGTGACGCGCAGCCACACCGTCGACCACGCGCGGCCCCAGCGCCAGCCGAGCGGCACCGGCTCGAACCGCTGCCCGACCGCGGTCTCGAAGGGCACGGGCTCGCGCTCGACATGCCAGGCGGTCGCGGCGAGCGGATGGGCATCCCGGTACAGCGCCGGCTGAAGGTGATCGCGCACGAAGCGGTCGAGGCGGGCGACGACGAGGGCGTGGTCCTTGTGCATGGGGGCTCTCTACTGGCGGTGGCGGGGTGGGAAGGAGGCTAGCGCTCGGGCTCGATGATGATGAGCCACGAGGTGACGGGGTCGTCACCGAGCAGCGCGAGGCCATCCTCGATGAGCTCGACGCCCGACATGCGTCGCACGTCGCCGTCGGCGAGGTCGCGCACCCGGTAGGTCGTGTTGGGCTCGAGACCCTGCAGGCGCACGCCCGCGGGTCGCACGCCGCCGTCGAGCACGAAGGCGGCGAGCAGCACGCGCCCGTCGGGGTGGTTCACCTGGATGCTCGGCGCACGCTGCCCGAACCCGCCGCGCTCGGGGCTCGCGGTGAGAGGCTGCAGCACGCCGTCGCGCACGAAGGGCACGAGCTCGGCGCGGAACAGCGCGACGTGCTCGCGCAGCCGCTCGAGCAGGTCGGGCCGCAGCTCGGGCAGCCGCAGGCTCACGCCGAAGCGGTGCACCATCGCCGCGCGCAGCATGCGGTCGAACTCGTCGGTGGCGAGGGTCGCCCAGTCGCGCCGCGACGGCGGGTAGTCGCCGCGCCACTGCGACCACGACCAGTGCAGGATGCCGATCGGGGGCAGCAGGTTGCGCACACCCCACAGCACCTGGAGGTGGTGCTCGGTGTAGTCGGGGTCGCTGAGGAAGAAGCCGTGCACGTGGCGGGCGAGTCCGAGGTCGATACGCAGGCCGCCCGACGAGCACGACTCGAGCATGATGTCGGGGTGCCGCTCGCGCACCGTGTCGAGCACGGCGTAGAGGCCCTCGTAGTGCCGCAGCAGGCCGTCGCCCGCACCGTGGCCGTGGTCGGTGCGCGTGCAACCGGCATCGGGGTCGATGTTGAAGTCGAGCTTGATCCAGCGCGCGCCGGTCGTCGTGATGAGGGTGCTCATCGACTCGAGCACGTGCTCGCGGCCGGCGGGCGAGCCCAGGCACACGTATCCCAGGAAGGTGGGGTCGTCGGCATCGAGCGACTCGGTCTGCACGCGGTACGAGGGGTCGGCACGCCGTGCCTCGACGCTGTGCGCCATCGCCTCCGGCTTCGCCGCGCGCAGCAGGGAGTGCGCGCCGACGGCCTCGGCCTCGATCCACATGCCCGGCAGCACGCCGGCGTCACGGATGCTCTGGCCGAGCGCGGCGAGCCCCGAGGGGAACCGCGCAGTGTTGACGCTCGTCCAGTCGCCGCGCTGCTCCTGCCAGTAGCTCGTGGGGTCGGCGGCGCCGAACCAACCTGCGTCGACGGTGGCGATCTCGATGCCCACCTCGGCGGCGATGCGGGCGTTCTCGGCGATGACGCCCTCGTCGACCTCCTGGTCCTCGTACGGCCACCAGTGGTTCCACTCGACGGGAATGGCGTCGGTGAACGGGGTGCGGGGCAGCCAGTCGTCGGCCACGGCGCGCTGCAGGGCACGGCTGGCCGCATCCAGGCTCACGGCGACGGTCAGCACCACGCTGGGCGCGGTCACGCTCTCGCCGGGGGCGAGCTCGACGAAGAACTGCCAGGGCGAGATGCCCGCGGTGATGCTGCCGCCGGCCATCGCGTGGATGTGCCAGTTGCCGCTGTACGCGGGGGCGACGGTGAGCGCGGCGGGCGGCTGGTCGCCGCCGGGCACCCCGCCGCTCGCAGCGGTTCCGCTGTACCCCGCCACCGGCCCGCGCTCGAGGCCGAGCCACGGGATCATGCCGTGCGAGCTGCGGCCCGACCGGCTCTCGAGCACGAGGTGGTGCCCGGCGTGGCCGGCGAGCGGGCGGAACTCGTCGCCCCACGCGCTGTGGAACCCGTGGGTGCGCCAGTCGGCGCCGACCGCGAGCGACAGCGGGTCCATGCGCGTGATGGTCACGGGATGCTCGCCGTCGTTGCGCAGCACGAGAGAGTGCTCCCACACGGGCTCGCCGGCGATGCGGCGCGCGCTCCAGGTGGCGTGCAGCCGGTGCTCCGCATCCCGACCGCTCGTCGCCAGGGTGCCCGCGATCGTGATCCGGTCGGCGTCGGTGGTGACGTGCGGCTCGCGCCAGGTCTCGACAGGCCGACGGTCGATCTCGACCAGGAGGGCGGGGGAATCGCTCAGAATGGTGTCAGCGAGCGCGACCGTGACCCGGCCGCCCTCGTCGGGCCGGGCACGCAGCATTGCGTCGGTCATGCGGTCATCCTCACCTGTAGGCTTTACATCATACCTAAAGGGGTGTCGCGTGCGGCACCCCCGGCGGCGCACCCTCACCACCACTCCGTCGAAAGAACCCGCCCGTGGCATCCTCCTCCCTCACCCGCCCCCTCCGGGTCGGCGTCATCGGTCTCGGCATGGGGTCGGTGCACCTCGAAGCGTTCGGTGCGCAGCCCGGCGTGGAGGTCATCGCTCTCGCGGGCAAAGAGACCGAGCGGCTGAACGCCCTCGGCGCGATGTACGAGACCCCCCACCTCTTCACGGAGTGGGAAGACCTCGTCGCCCTGCCCGAGCTCGACATCGTGAGCGTCGCCACCCCCAACGCTCTGCACCACCCCATCACCATGGCGGCGCTCGCCGCGGGGAAGCACGTGTTCTGCGAGAAGCCGCTCGCGCTCGACACCGCGCAGGCGCGCGAGATGGTCGCCGCCGCGATCGAGCACGATCGCGTGCTCGAGGTGGCCTTCAACCACCGCCGCCGCGCCGACATCCAGTACGCCAAGCGTTACCTCGACGAGGTCGGCATCGGTCGCATCTACCACGCGCGGGCGTCGTGGAAGCGGCGGGCGGGCATCCCGGGCCTGCGCTCGTGGTTCACGAGCAAGCGCATGGCCGGCGGCGGTGCGCTCATCGATCTCGGGCCGCACGTGCTCGACTCGCTGCTCTTCCTGCTCGGCGAGCGCAAGGTCGTCGCCGTGAGCGCCGTCGCGCACGGCGAGCTCGGCCGCGCCGGCTACGGCGCCATGGACCGCACCGAGCAGATGGCCTCCGACACCGGGGCCTTCGAGGTGGAGGATCTCGCGAGTGCGCTGTTCCGGTTCGACGACGGATCGAGCGCCGCGTTCGAGATCACCTGGGCCGGCCACACGGCCGACGACGAAGACATCTCCATCGAGCTGCTCGGCGTCGACGGCGGGCTGCGGGTCTTCGTGCCGCGCTACGCGAGCGACGACACCGTGCGCATCTACCGCGATGTCGCTGGACGCCCGGTCGACATCGCGCCCGAGGTGCACGTGCCCGGCGGCGAGCACCCGATCGTCATCGCCGAGTTCCTCGACCACGTGCGCTCGGGCGACTGGAAGGTCCACCGCGGCGCCTTCGCCCTGCACCGCACCGAGATCCTCGACGCCTGCTACCGCTCGGCCGCCGAGGGCCGTGAGATCCGACTGGAGAGCTGATGCCCGCCACCGCCGACCCTGCCAACCGCGCCGCCGGCGCGCCGCTGCGCGTGACCGTCTGGAACGAGAACCGGCACGAGAACTACCCCGACTCGCTCACCGCTCGGTTGTATCCGACAGGGATGCACGGGGCCATCGCCGCCGGCCTGACGAGCCTGCTCGGCGACGCCGTCAGCGTGCGCACCGCGACGCTCGACGAGCCCGAGCACGGCCTGCCGCAGTCGGTCGTAGATGACACCGACGTTCTGCTGTGGTGGGGCCACGAGGCGCACCCCGAGGTCGACGACGCGGTCGTCGACCGGCTCTACGACGCGGTGCTTGGCGGTATGGGCATCATCGTGCTGCACTCGGGCCACTACTCGAAGATCTTCAAGAAGCTCATGGGCACGACGTGTTCGCTGCGCTGGCGCAACGACGGTGACCGCGAGGTGGTGTGGACGGTCGACCCGACCCACCCGATCGCCGCCGGGGTTCCTGACCCGCTCGTGATCGAGGCGCAGGAGATGTACGGCGAGTTCTTCGACATCCCCACCCCCGAAGAACTGATCTTCATCTCGTCGTTCTCGGGCGGCGAGGTGTTCCGCTCGGGCTGCACGTGGACCCGCGGGCACGGGCGGGTGTTCTACTTCTCGCCGGGCGACCAGGAGTATCCGGTGTACAACGACCCGAGCATCCACCGCGTGCTCGCCAACGGCGTGCAGTGGGCCGCCCCTACGCGCCGCGGCCCCGCCATCGACGCGACCTTCCACGCGCGCGGCTGGTTCGACTCTGCGCAGTAGCGCCATCGGCGAGCGCCCGGGCGCGGTGCGACTCGCGAGGCTGGGCGTTCGGGCAGCCCAGCCCCGCGAGGTCTGTGCGCCCTAGCGGCTGACGCCGACCTGCAGGCCCTGCATGACGTACTTCGACGCGAAGATCAGCAGCAGCAGGGGAATCGACGCTGTGATGAACAGGCCCGCCGACACGAGCGGCTGATCGGTGAGGAACCGGGTGCCGATGCTCGCGAGCGTCGGCGTCAGCAGCTTCATCGACTCCTCGGGAATGAGGATGAGCGCCCACAGCAGCTCGTTCCACACACCGAGGAACTGCAGCACGGCGAGAGTGGCGATGCCGCTGGACCCCATCGGGATGATGATCGACCACAGCGTGCGGAAGAAGCCCGCCCCGTCGATGCGCGCTGCCTCGATCACCTCGACCGGGATACCCCGGAACGTCAGCGAGAGGAAGAAGACCGCGAAAGGCAGGGCTCCCGAGACGTAGACGAGGATCAGCCCCCAGTAGTTGCCGATGAGACCCAGGCGGGCCAGCATGACGTACGTCGGGATGATCAGGACCGCTCCCGGGATCAGCATGAGCGACACGAAGATCGCCGTGGCGTATTTCGCCCCGGGAACCGGGTACTTCGCGAGGGCGTAACCAGCGAGCGTCGCCAACGTGAGAACCAGCACGATCGTCACCACCGCGACGTACAGGCTGTTCAAGAACGCCTGACCGACGCCGTAGACCTCGATGAGCCGCAGGTAGTTGTCGAACGTCCACTCGCCCGGCAGGCCGAAGGGGTCGCGCAGGTAGTCCACGTTCGGCCGCAGCGAGGTGATGATGACGAAGTAGAGCGGGTAGACGATCGACGTCGCCACGAGCGCGAGGATGATGAACACCGGCCCGCTCGCACGGCCGGACGTGATGCGCTTGCTGATGAGAGTGTCGTCACTCATGGTCAGTCCTCCTCCTGCAGCTTGAAGACCTTGTTCTGCAGCAGGGTCAAGACGCCGATGAAGAGGAACAGCATGATCGCGAGCGCCGCTCCCGACCCGAGGTTCGAGCTCGAGAAGGCGCGCAAGAAGACGAGGTAGTCGATCGTCGTCGTGTCGAAACCGGGCCCTCCTGCGGTCATCACGTACACGAACCCGAAGAGGCCGGTGAAGGTGTAGATCACGTTGATGATGAAGACGAAGCCCAGCACGCGCCGGATGTTCGGGAGGGTGATGTACCAGAGCCTCTTCCACCAGCCCGCGCCATCGATGGCCGCGGCCTCGAAGACGGCGGGGTTGATCGCGGTGAGACCGGCGAACAGGAGCAGGGACATGTAGCCGAAGCCCGACCACACGAGGGCGAGAATGATGATCGCGATGGCGATGCTGCCGTCGGTGAAGAATTCGATCGGTTCGATGCCGAAGAGCCCGAGGGCTTGATTGACGCCTCCGTAGTAGCCGAAGGCATTGCGGAACATGATGCCGATGACGGCGATCGAGAGCACGTTCGGCAGGAAGAAGATGACACGGAAGAACTTCCAGCCGCGAACCCGCTCGAAGAGGAGCACCGAGACCACGACGGCGACGAAGATGACCAGCGGGATCGCGATCAGGTACTTCAGGTTGTTGACGAACACCTGCTGCACGATCGGGTCGCTGACCATCGCGATGTAGTTCTCGAACCATCGCCACTCGAACGTGAGGCCGTTCGTGCGCGTGAACGAGATGAACACGGCGAACGCGATCGGGTACGCCGAGAAAGCGACGACGAGCAGCAGCGCGGGCAGAACGGCGAGCAGGCCGATGATCCGATCCTTCTTGCGGATCGCCCCCGGCCGGCGGGGCTTAACGGAGGGGGCCCCGCCCGCGGGTGCCGCCGAAGCGACACCCGCGCGCGAGGTCAAGGACGCAGAGGTCACTGGTTCGCGATCTCCTGCTCATACGACGCCTTCAGCTGCGCCACGGCGTCCTCCGGGGTGATGTTGCCCAGGAAGACACCGGCGTTCACGCGGTAGAAGAGGTCGATGGTCGCCTGCGGCATGACCGAGTCGAAGGCGAAGGTGACGCCATCGGTCGAGGCCGCGAGCTGCTCGAACTGCTCCCGCAGCAGCGGGTTCTGGATCTTCGACGGGTCACCGTCAGGGTGGTTCGAACCCTGCGTCTGGTAGATCTCGACGAAGATGTCCTGGTTGGCCGGGTCGGCCAGGAACTCGAGGAACTGCACCGCGAGATCCTGGTTGCGAGCCGTGTTGGTGATCGAGAGCGCGATCTCGGGGCCACCGGCACCGATGTTCGGGTAGGGCGCACCCTCGAGCGTCGGGATGAAGAACGAGCTCACGTTCCCTTCGCCGAAGCTCTCGAGCATGAGGTTGTTCTCCCAGCTACCCACGAGGTAGTACGCCGCGCCACCCTCGATGAAGAGGGGCGCACCGCCGCCACCGAGCTGACCGGCGTCGGGGTTCGTGAGGCCGCTTGCGCCCCAGTCCGCGAAAGCCTGGTAGGCCTTGATCATCGCCGGGTCGTCGACCGGGATGTCGCCAGCGTACATCCGCGTGAAGACCGACTCACCCAGCTCTCCGCCGACAAGAGCGCTGATGAACCAGGCGCCGACGTAGCCTTCGAGGTTGGCGACCGAGAAGCCGACGGCATCGGTGTTGTCGACCACCTGCTGCCCGTTCTCGAGCAGCTCCTCCCAGGTCTCGGGAGTGTCCTCAGGGTCGAGACCCGCCTCCTCGAGAACCGCGTGGTTCTGGAAGATCGTGAAGAGGTTGCCGGCGCCGTAAGGCATGCCGAGAATGCGACCGTTCGGGTCATACCCCTCGCGGTTCACGTTGAACCCCTGCAGCGAGTCGAGAGTCTCCTGCGAGAGCAGCGGCTCGAGGTCGACGAAGAAGTCCCCGAACGAGATGGTCGGGCCACCCGCGTACTGAATGCGAATGTCCGGCCCGGTGCCCGCGATCATCGCCGCCTGGAACTGCGCGCTGTTCGTCGAGATGTCCTGGCCCTGCTGCATCGTGGTGACCTCGACGCCGGGGTTGGCCTCCTCGAAGGCCACGGCCATCTGGTCGAGGAACGAGTTCTCGAGGTCGGGATCGCCGTTCTCGAGGGTGCGGCCGAGGATGCCCGTGTCCCAGATCAGGAGCTCCTGCACCTCGCCTTCAGCGGGAGTAGCCGGCGCGCAGGCGGTGAGGCCCACCAAGACGCCGACGGTGAGGAGCCCCAGTGCTCCTCCGTGTCGCTTGTTCATTGCTGTGTCCTTCCTATTGGGCACACGGCCGGATGACCCGAGCCGCTTCGGGATTCGCGCACACCGCGACGGCACGTCCCCGGGCCGTCGATGCTGCCGCGAGCTTCGGGCAGGCGGGGGAGCCCGCCGAAGAGCGAGGAGAGCGCGGAACGGGCGGGCGCAGGCGCGAGCCGCGGCGGGCAGCCGGGGTGCTCGGAAGCGTCTGCGACATCATCGTCCGTTTCTTTCGCGCAGTGGCAGAGCCACGTTGGTGTGGCCATTACATCATACCTAGAGACAGGATGCACAAGATTGGATGCGGAATTGTTACCGCGTTGCCCCTCGCGTCAAGGTGTAACGTATGATCTAACGGAGCACCGCGCGGTGGCGGGCACGGGCGACGCGCCCGCTGCTCCCGCGGCGGCCCACCCCCCGACCACATCGCGAAGGCGGCAAACGGCTCATGAACATCGACTCCGTCGACTTCTTCTACGCATCGATGCCCGAGGTCACCCTCGAGGCCGACGGCAGTCAAGACGCCCTGCTCGTGCGCGTCACCGCCGACGGTCACGTCGGCTGGGGCGAGTGCGAAGCCTCCCCCCTCACCTCCATCGCCGCCTTCGTCACGCCGCGCTCGCACGGCGTGTGCCAGCCGGTCGGCGCCTCCGTGCTCGGCGAGCGCCTCGACGGCCCCGACGACATCCTGCGCATCGCGCAGCTCGTCGGCCGCAACAGCATGGACCTCCTGCAGGCGGGTCACACCTGGTCGGGCATCGAGATCGCGCTGTGGGATCTGCTCGGCAAGGCCAAAGAGCAGCCCGTCTGGCAACTGCTGGGCTACGAGCGGTCGTACGCCAAGCTGCCTTACGCCTCCATGCTCATGGGCGACACCCCGCAGGGCACCCTCGACCGCGCGCGTCTCGCCCGCGCCAACGGGTTCCGCGCCGTCAAGTTCGGCTGGGGCAGCTACGGCACCGGTTCAGCCGCCGACGACGCCGACCACGTCGCCGCCGCGCGCGAGGGGCTCGGCGCCGACGGCCTGCTGCTCATCGACGCCGGCCAGATCTGGGGCGACGACGTCGAGGCGGCCGCCGCCCGGCTCGAGGCGCTCGAGAACGCGAAGGCGACCTGGCTCGAAGAGCCCTTCGTGCCGCACGCCTACGTCGCGCACGCCGAGCTGGCCGCTCGCGCCCGCACGGTCGGCATCGCCGGCGGCGAGGGTGCCCACACCGTCCACATGGCGACCAACCTCATCGACTACGGCGGCGTGCGCTTCATCCAGGTCGACGCCGCGCGCATCGGGGGCATCGGGGCCTCGAAGGCGGTCGCCGATCACGCCGTGCGGCACGGCGTCACCTACGTGAACCACACCTTCACCTCGCACCTCGCGCTGTCGGCGTCGATGCAGCCCTACGCCGGCCTCGCCGACCACCGCATCTGCGAGTACCCGGTCGAGCCGAAGCCCGTCGCCCTCGCCATCTCGAGCAACCACATCCTGCTCGACGACAACGGCGAGGTGCGCGCGCCCGACGCACCCGGACTGGGGATCGACGTCGACCTCGCCGGTCTCGTACCGTATCTGCGGCACGTGGAGATCTCGATCGACCACGAGCGCGTCTACACCAGCCCCGAGGTGCCCCATAGGGTGAGGGAAGTCGTCTAGCGAACAGGAGACTCGCGCATGGCAGAGATCGTCGCCGACGCCGATCGTGCTGCTGGATACGCCATGCGCGGCCTCCAGGCCAAAGTCATCGACGGTGTCGGCCGCCAGATCGTCGGAGGGCGCTACGCGCCCGGCGACCTCCTGCCGAAGGAGGCCGAGCTCACGGAGCAGTTCGCCGTGTCGCGCACCTCGGTGCGGGAGGGCATGCGTGTTCTCGCCGCGAAGGGCCTCGTGGACATCCGCCAGAAGATCGGCACCCGGGTGCGGCAGCCCGAATCGTGGAACGTCTTCGACAGCGACATCCTGCGCTGGCACAGCGAAGTCGGCCGGGGCGACGAGATCATGCGCAACCTCGTCGAGGTGCGGCAGATCATGGAGCCCGCAGCGGCCCGGCTCGCGGCCGGCCGCGCGTCGATGGACGACCTGCGGCGCATGGACGATGCCCTCGCCGACATGGTCACCAACTCGACCAACCGCGAGGGCTACGCGCACGCCGACGTCGAGTTCCACCTCGCCGTCTACGCCGCCTCGCACAACGTGCTGCTGCGGCAGTTCGGCAGCGTCGTCGCCGACTTCATGTACGCCTCGTTCAACGTTCAGCAGGCGACCGCGGCCGACGACGAGGTCTTCCTCGAAGACGCCGAGACCCACGCGGCCGTCTTCCACGCCATCAACGGCGGCAACGGAGAGCGAGCGGCCGACGCCATGCTGCGCGTCGTGCTCGACGGCAAGAACGCGCTCATCAAGGCCCTCAGCGAGCAGCGCGACACCGCCTCCTGAGGCGCGCGCCGTGATGATCGGGGGCGAGGGATGACCGCTCAGCCCGCCGTGACGCTCCAGCGCGGGCGGGTCACGGCCACGGTGCTGCCCGACGAGGGTGGTGTGCTCGTCGACCTGCTCGTCGACGGTCGACCGGTTCTCGCGACCACCCCGTGGGCCTGTGCCGTGCAGCCCGCCGCCTCGGCAGAGGCCGCGATCGCCCCGACCGAGGCCGACTGGGTCGGCCGCTGGCGCGGGGGCTGGCAGCTGTGCTTCCCGACCGCGGGGCAGCCGAACCCGCGCGCCGCGCTG
>JAIWOM010000021.1 GCA_020216895.1 Microcella sp. | reverse complement strand
CGGCCGCCGCGCGCAGCTCGAGCGACCGGCGGCGGTCGACCTCCGACTGCTCGGCCGCGGTCGCCGTCAGCACCGCGAGGCGGCGCTCGGTCTGCCGCTGCGCGATCGCGAGGGTCGTGTAGGCGGCGACCGCGATCGAGGCGACGATGAGCGGGCCGAGGCCCGTGCGCACCGTGGCGTCAGCGAGCGTGAGACCGATCGACACGCTGGCCTGCGCCACAATGAAGGCCAGGGCCGTCCAGAGCACCCCGCTGAGGGCGCGCCCGCCGAGGGCGCCGACCAGGCACAGCGCGGTCGCGATGCGGTTGAAGAGGTACGGGCCGGTGGACTCGAGCTCGGGCGCAGCATCCAGGATCAGCACCGGCACGGCGACCGAGAAGACGGCACCGCCGAGCAGATACAGCCCGGCGGTGAGCACGGTCGGGCGCCAGAGCAGCACGAGCGCGAGCATCCCGACGCCGATGAACGGGGTGACGAGCAGCGGGGCCGCCGCGAGCGCGTCGACGGCGACGAGGGCATCGATGACGATCGCCGCGGCGAGCAGCGAGCCGATGGCGGCGACCACGCGCTGGGTCGTTGCCAGCCCCGTCACGACAACCCGGGCGGCGACCGGCCGAGGCAGCCCGACGCTGCGCGGCCCGACACGTCGGGGCCTGGCGGCGCGCACACCGACGGCGGTCATCGGCGGTTGTCCGTTCCGGTCATGCCCGCCTCCGTCTCAGCCTGTCGCGGTCTCGGTATCGACCGATCAGTCGCGGATGCGCCCGCCGAGCGCCCGTTCGTCGACGTTGCCCTGCGCGTCGCGGCGCAGCTCTTTCGGCAGGGAGAATTGCAGGTCTTCCTCCGCAGTCTTGACCTCGGAGACCGCGTCGAAGCCGGCGTCGCGCAGGTCGGCGAGCACCTGCTCGACGAGCACCTCGGGAACGCTCGCGCCGCTCGTGACGCCGACGGTGGCGACGCCCTCGAACCACTCCTGCTTGATCTCGCTGGCGTAGTCGACGCGGTAGGCGGCCTTGGCGCCGTACTCGAGCGCCACTTCGACCAGGCGCACGCTGTTCGAGCTGTTGGCCGAGCCGACGACGATCACGAGGTCGGCCTCGGGAGCGACCTTCTTGATGGCGACCTGGCGGTTCTGCGTGGCGTAGCAGATGTCGTCGCTGGGGGGGTCTTGCAGGTGCGGGAACCGCGCGCGCAGACGCCGCACGGTCTCCATCGTCTCGTCGACGCTGAGGGTGGTCTGCGAGAGCCAGATGAGCGCGTCGGTCTCGGGCACCTCGATGCGGTCGGCCTCGTCGGGGTCGTTGACCAGAATGGTGCGTTCGGGCGCGTGGCCCATCGTGCCCTCGACCTCTTCGTGGCCGGCGTGGCCGATGAGCAGGATGCGGTAGTCCTGCTTCGCGAACCGCACCGCTTCGCGGTGCACCTTCGTCACCAGCGGGCAGGTGGCGTCGATGGCCTGCAGGTCGCGGTCGGCCGCACCCTGCACGACGGCGGGGCTCACGCCGTGCGCCGAGAACACGATGTGCGAGCCGGGCGGCACCTCGTCGACCTCGTCGACGAAGATCGCGCCCTGCTTCTCGAGCTCGCTCACGACGTGCACGTTGTGCACGATCTGCTTGCGCACGTAGACCGGAGCCCCATACTGCTCGAGCGCCTTCTCGACGGCGATCACAGCGCGGTCGACGCCCGCGCAGTAGCCGCGCGGGGCGGCCAGGAGCACGCGCTTCTCGCGGTCGACCTCGACCGGCCGCAGCCGCTCGCGCCGCTGCGGGATGACGGGGGCCGTCAGAGTCGTGCCGAGGGCGCCATTGGTGATCGTGCTCACGGGGTCAGTCTACGAGGGGAGTCTGCGGGGAGCCTGCTCATCGGCCGCAACGACCGCGACCAGCGCCGCACCGTGACGGATGCGGGCTGACGATGCGCCATTGGTCCGCGCCCCCGGCGAAGCCCGCAACCGACGACACCGAACAGCGGCAGCGCCCCGGCCGGCTAGCCAGTGCGGCACGCACCGAACAGGAAACCGGATAGGCACGAAACCCAGGCCGAATCAGGCGCTTCTTCAGCCAGGCCGACTCAGATGGGCTGAACCGACACTTCGGTTTCGACCTCTCCAGGAACCGTGATGCCTACGATGAGGGAATGATAAACACTCATTTTTTCCGGCGTCTCAACATTGATGGAGAAGAGCCTGTGATCATAGGTCTCGAAGAGGGCGCTCGCAGAGTTGAAAGCGTCGGAAAGTTTCCGAAAAACCGAACCACTCTCATGCGGCTTGGAGTCCTTAGTTCGTATCCACACTCGCAACAGGCCGTTTCCGGACCTCTCCGTTACGGCCGTGATGAGATACTCATCACGTCCAGGTTCAAGAACGCCACGGGGCTCCGTTGACACGACATCGCCAAGAGCCAATCCGTAAGCCAGAAACGGTAAGGCGCAGATCTGAAACGATCGCTCCGAGACTCTTCTCGAGGGAATCTGTTCAAACTGGAGCAATTCGCCTGGGCTATCGAGCACGGCACCGATCACGAAGTCAAAGTCAGCACGGTTGGCTGGACGTTCGTGCGTGACCCATTGCTCTGTGGACAATCTTTGCATCTCCTAGTCAGGCAATCCCCAGCCACCGTGCTCCCAGTGGGATGGCGGCCAAGGCCCAATGTATCCCGGTGGCGGATTGAGCGGGAACTCACGAATCCCCTTCGAACCGTTGCACCAACCACACGAAGTCACGCCGTTTGACACAAGAGAGTTCCCTCCCAAAGCGCGGGGAATTCGATGGTCAACCTGAGGACGCGCAGTAGTCATCCCACAGTAAACACAGGTTGATGGGTTGGCTCCCAAGACTTCAGCCTTGACACTAGGAGGGAACTTCTTGCCCGCGCTAGCGCCGCCAGCCGTCCCGGCTGGTATCGAGCTTTGCGGCACGGTTGCACGAGGGGGCGAAGCGGCCTGCCCTGCATAGCGCGCGTATGAGGCGGATGCCGAACGGCCGTACTCGGCTCGGAGCCAACTTGGTGCTCCATAGCCAGAAGCGCTACCACTTCCGCCGCCGCGACCGCTGCAATTGTTGGTCCTCGCCGACGGCCAGGACTTACACATCCCCGTCAGGTCGAGCTCGTTCACCGGATCCGGCGGATACACATACGCGTTATCCACCCCGCCCTCGACCGGATCCACACTCAAGAAGCGCCCGAGTGACGGCACATAGACGCGTGCACCCATCTCAATGACCGCCACCGAGCCTTGGTGTTCATAGAGCTTTCGGTGTCCGCCGACGAACGCGTAATCCGCATCTCCTTCAGCGTTGTCGATCACCGCATCATCCGACGTCGCCGTGCCGATACGGCCCGTGTCAGGGTCGATCGGTTGCCCCCACGGGTCATACCGAACCACGCTCGCGCTGCGCACACCATCGCCGTCGGCCTCGAGAATGACACTGCCGAGCATGTTCGGATACGTCCACTGCTCCCGCGCGTTCGAACCGAGCACGAACCGCACCGCAGCACCACCGGGAAGGGACACCGTGTATTCACGAACAGCCCCGCTCGCAGCATCCACCACCAAACCCGACACATCAGCCGTCGCCGTGTGCGCGTAGCGGGTAGTCTCCGTCTCGACATTGTTGACAGTCACCGTGCGCGACACGATCCGGTTCGTCGCATCACGTAGATACGACACCTTCGTGGTGTCACCGCCTGCGGTGACCGTGGTCGACACGTGCCGGTTGCTGAGGTCAAACACCAACGACTGATCAGCCAACTTCGTGGTGTTGCCGCGAGCGTCATACTGCACCTCGGCCGGCGTGCCACCCGCAGCAGGGCTCAGACCATCAGCAACCGGGTTCGCCTCAGGAATCAGAACTCCCGACACCACCGAACCCAACAGCCGATCGGCCGCGTCGTAGCAGTAGGTCGTCGAGGAGGTCGACACGGTGGAGAGTCCCTCCACCACCGTGGTGTGAGCATCACTGAACGTGGTGCGGTTACCGTTCGCCCCCGCATTCGCCACCGCACCCGCAAAGCCGGCACAGGCTGTGCCCGTCGCACCGAACCCGTAGTTGAGCACATGATCAACGGCGCCATTCAGCGACAGGGTCGCCTGCGTCATCCGGGATGCTGCATCGAACCGATACCACGAGCTGTAGCTTTGCGAACCCGAGGTGAGGGCGTTCGCCACGATGCGACCGGCACGGGTGCGCTCAACCTGCTCCACCACCGACGCCTGCGGCTGACCGGCTGCCTGTGGGAATGCCCACTCCATCGCCAGCGGTGCCCCCGACGGGGAGCGTTGCAGGCCCGTCAACGACGACCCGTTGCCGTAGGTCACACCCGTCAGCTCACCGGTGGTGGGGTTGTAGGCGGCCGTCGCGAGCGGACCCGAATGGGCAGGCGTTGAGACGGTCAGCACTTTGCCGTCGACGTCGTACTCGTAGTTGTAGACGATCGCCGCCCCGGAGGTGGGCGTGATCGTCGTTGCGAGCACGCGACCTGTCTGAGCTTCGAACGTCGGAGTCGTCACCACTCCCCACACGTCGGTGTAAGCCACAGTGCGACCCAACAGGTCAACCCTGACCGTGATCGTTCCCGCCGAATCTGTCACGGACGACACCAAAGGGTCACCGGCGACGGCGTAGTTGTTCGTCACCGTCCGCACGTTCGGCGAGCCAACACCGACCGTGCTTGTGACCGTGCGTCCGCGCACATCGAACGTCACGCACGACCACGGATCAGACCCCGTCTTGCTACCGACGACGCGACCCACCTTGTCGTAGATGAACCGGGTCGTCACGGCTGACCCAGCGGCAGGCGTGGGTCCGGTGATCTGCTTCAGCATGCCGAACTGCGGCGTAGTGGCGGGCAGGCCGCAGTCGTTTGCCCCTGCCTGTTCGATGTCGTTGTAGTAGACCGAGGTGGTGCGCGACGCGGTCCCTGCCGGGAGGTCACGCGTGAGACGCCGCAACCACGAGTTCGCCGCTGTCGTGGGCGCCTCATAACCCGTCGTCGTGGTGAGCGCCAACCCGCCCGGGTCAACCGTGGTCGCGGTCGGCGCCCCCAGCCAGGGACGGCTGCCGTAAGACGTTGATGTTGCGAGGTTGGTGACCGCTGTCGGGTCGATGGCGCTTCCGGGCAGCACTTGGTCTCGCGTGAGGGTGGAGGTCACCAGGCCGAAGTCGGGTCGCAGTGCCGAGTCGGGAACGTTCACCCAAGTTGACTCGGTCTCTTTCTTCCACTGCAACGTAAGCTCTGCATCCCCGGTGCGCTCGTAGAAATCCAACCGGATGCGCCGTTGCTCATTCGCGGTGATGCCCGTGAGTATCTGACTGTTGACTGTTGACGCGATCGCGTCAACGGGGAAGTCGTTGATGATCAGGTTGTCATCAAGATAGAGGCGGCCGCCGCCGTCCATGGTGGTGCGGAACTGCCAATTACCGGCGCTGGGGAATGTCACCACCCCGTGCATGCGCAAGGAGAAGTTGTCCGCCGACAAGCCCGTCACCGGTGAACCAGCACCCCAGTCGCGGGATGCCAGGTTGCCGGTGCCGCCAGAGAGGCCGAGGCCGAAGTCGAAGGGTCTGCCCGAGAAGGAGTTGGTGGCGAAGTACGTCACCTGCAGACCCTGCAGGCCTTCGTCGTAAGAGGTCGTCGAGTGCGGCATCGTCGCACACCCTGCAGCCGAGGTCGGCGTGCGTTGCGAGGTGAAGCACCCCACCGGTGCCGGACCGTACGAGTCGGTTGGCAGGTCGGTGTAGGAGTCGTAGATGGTGGTCGACATCCGACCAGCGGCGTCGGTGCTGGATAGCAGCTGGTCCTCGCCACTCCACGTTTGGGATGACGTCAAACCCAAGGCCGACTTCGCTGATGTCGCTCGCCACCCGGAGTCATAGGTGACTTCACGCGCACTCGTTCCCAGCGGACGAGAGCTCAAGTCAAGCCCTGCCACATTCACCGAGGTCCCGCCTTCGGTGTAGGTGTAGGTCGTCTGCGGGCGAAGACTGGCGGTGGCTCCGTCTGGTGCAGGCAGGGTCACCGACGCGACCTTGGTGTTCTGGTACTCGATCGTTGTCGAAACGATGTTCTCAAGGGCCGTCCGCGTGGCGGGATCGGCGGCAATCCAGTCGTTCACCAGCGGATCAATGATGGTCGTCAAGCGCCCATCGGTGTATCCGAACCGAACCCGCTCTCCTCCCGGGTCGCGGATCTCTGCGAGCTGACCGTGTTCGTTGTAGAACAACTGGGTCGAGTTGTCGACCAACTGGCCATTGCCCACATCCACGCCACCGATCACATGGTCCGGGTACACGATCCGACACAAGAACCCGTCAGGCGGCGCAGCCAGCCCAGCAGCGTCAGGGTCTTCACAGGCAGAGTTTCCGGTGCCCGCGTCAGCCGCACCGAGCCCTGGAATGTCGGAGATGACGTCCCCTTGATACACGAATCGCACCGCACGGTTCGTTCCACCGGCGACCGGGTCGCTGATCACACTGGGAACCCCGTTAGCCCGATAGGTGATGGATGCGGTAGCCGGCTTTTTCGCATCCGCGACCGTCGTCACCGACGTCACCTTCCCCGAGGCATCGAACTGATAGACGGTGCCGCCCTCGGTCAGGGTGATGAGACCAGCCGCATCCAAAGCCACCACACCGTACTGACCTGCCGGTGCCTGGAAGCCTCCGTCGGACTTTCGCGTGTACGTGTGCACGCCACCGGTGACATCAGTCAGGGTGACGGTCGAAGAAGTCTTCAGTGCCGAGACGTAGGAGCCGCCAGCGCCCGCAATCGGGCCCGAGTTCGACCACCCCCCGGGCAGATACTGAATGCGTTTGGTGAACCAGTCCGCCGGCACCGGAACACCACCAGCGGGGAGGCCCGGCCCCTTCACGCGAAGTTGCAGAACAGCAGGACCCGTCTTCTCGTAGTACTCAATCTTGATCTGCGTCGCCGTGCCTTGCTGCAAGGTGACGGGCGTGCCGAACTGCTCAGTGGCAGGGGCGGCGTTCCACTGATCCAACACATTCGGTGTGGTCGCATTCGAGTCAACCCAGATACGGACGCCGTCATCTCGGAAGGCACCGAATGTGTACTGGCCAGTGGTGGGGACGGTAACAAAGCCTTCCCATCGGGCCAGCCAGTAGTCCTCGGGCAGGCCGGGAGCGAGCTCGTCCAGCGCGGAGAAGTCCACAACCGGGTCTGTCCGCGTCAAGATCGGAGTTCTTGAGCCGATCGAGAACGTGGTTGTCGAGGTCTGCCCTTGGTTGAGCGCGTTGTAGTACGAGCCGATCAGGCCACGGTTCGCGGTCGGGTCGGCCTGAGAGTTGTAGCTGAACGCCAACCCCATCGGCCCACCCACCGACGCGACCGTTGGCGAGGAGAACGACAATGCGAGGTTTCCGTTCGCCAAGTTCACCGTCGCCGGTCCGGCCGTGTCGAACGGCGACGGCCCTGTGGTGCCAAGTCGCATGTTGACGGTGAAGCGTCCCACCCACGGCTGCTCGGCCTCATCGACACCGTCGGATGCCCACACTCGCCAGGTGTAGGTGACACCGTCTTGCAATGACCCGGCCGGTGGGGTCCACGTGACCGGACTGCCGGGCGTCGTGTTCGGGGCATCCAGCCAGCCCGAGTTCACTACTGTGCCCAAACGCCCGTCCGCACCGGTAGCGACCACGAACCGATACTTCACCGGCGTGGCACTGTCCGGGTCCGGAACGTAGTCGACTTGGAACTGCGGGCTGGTCGAGGTCACGACGGTCTCGTCAGCCGGCAAGGCAGTCGACTGAGAGATCTCCGGCGTGGCCTGCGTCACGAAATGCCACGCTGTGTTTGTCATCGGGTCGCTTTGGGTGTTATTGCCCAGGTGGCCGTCGTTGCCGTCCTTCACCATGACCCGGTATCGGTATGCGGTGGCAGACTCCAACGCGTTCGAGGGAATCTGGAAGACCCCAGAGTTCACCCATCCCGTGTCGTAATCAATCGTGGCGAACGTTCCCGCACCGGCGCCGTTTCCGACCCCTCCGGTCTTCTCGAACTGGTAGCGGTACTGCAACGGCGTACCGCTGTTCGTGCTGCCGGTGGCATTCATTTCCGGAGCTCGAGGAGCAACCACACCGCCGGTAGGAGTAGGTGAGGTGACACCGGTGACCGTGGGGTAGTTCGCGTAGATGACCACCAGGGAGGTGTCAGCACCCTTGTAGCTGTACCCCGTGTTCGCCTCGGCGCTGCTTCGGAAACCAAGCCAGCGAGTATAGGTACCGTTGCGCACCCAAGCGGCGATCGTGGAGTCAAGACTGTCGGTCTTGCTGCCACTGGCCGAGGCAGTTCCCCCACACAGTGTGAATGACGAGATGTTCGACCCGTAGCTGGAAACACTCGTCGGGTTGGAGGAGCCAGAACCGAGATAGCCAACCTGGCACGTCGTCGTACCAGTGGTGTAGTTCAGGCTTAAGGCCGTGTCGACGACATACTTGCCCGCAATGTTGCTTAGCGGATACTGGGCCCACCCCCGCCAGTACAGAGCCTGATTCGCTTGCCACGGGTTGCCGAACCACGTCGCACCAGACTGCACGACTCCATCAGACTTGTACGAGCGACGGTTGCTGGGCCCCCACGACGTCGTCGGGTCAACGTTCACCGGATATACCCGGTCGGGATCGGTCAACCATGCGTGATCCGGTTCAAGCGTGAACAGCCAGTCATCCCCCAACCGCTCAACAGTGGCGTCCACGACGGCCATCGCGGGCTCTCGCACCCCGTTGATGCCGGCCGAATCCCACATCACCGGTGTTGGAATCGAGAACCGCACCTCGCCCGCGTCATCACGCAGCAAAAACCCGCCAGCGCCGTCATCTTCGACCGTGAGCCCCGGAGCAGTCAACAACCACTCATAAGCAGGAGCATCCGCCGGAGGCTCCTGCACGACCATGACTTCCTTCACCGCCGTCGGCTCAATGTCGTATACGAGGTCGACCCCGTCCAACACATCCTGGAAGCGCACCGGACCTTGCTCACCATCGGCCGATACGCCGACTGCGCCCTTCTTGGTTGCCGCCCCGATCAGCCGCCACGACACCGCGAACTCGCCGTCAGACACTGAGAGCACTTGGCCGTTGGAGAACGACGCCACCTCCGGCGTCAGCGGATGCAGCTCCGCCTCCCACCCCGAAGTGGTCTTCTGAAGCGTCTCGTCGATCGGCACCCACTCGCCGTCAACCTCAACGTTCTGCGGCACCTCACCGATCGACACGATCGAGGTGCCGCGAGGGCCGCCGTAGGTGGTCGTGAACTGATCGCGTCTGACCACCTCAAGACTTTCGAGATCGATCTTGTCAAGATCCACAAGCATTGGACTGTTGAACGCCCGACGTGGCACTTCCAACGCCTCGGGTGCCCGATCGAGGCTGAAGTCACCCTCGGGAATGGTCGGGGTCACCTCTTCGGCCGGAGTGGACTCCAACGCCGACAGAGCGACGTCAAGGTCCAACTCCGCAACCGTCGCCGGCGAGGCCACCGCGACGTCCTCCGTGCCCGGCATCACGGCCAAGGTGACAACGAGAGAGAACCCGGTGACCAGTCCGAGAGCACGAACCGTCGACGACCATGCAACCATCACAAACTCCAGCGCAAAGGGGGTGGCGCGCAACCTCAGGGAGGTGAGGGTGCATCACTGCTCAAGGTATGCCGGAGTGAGCGATCCTCCATGTGGGCATTTTGGGGGACACTGCCATCAGGACAGCTCCACGTCGCTACTCCACGTCGCGGCGGCCAGTCGTCAGGGCTGCGGCTACGAGCAGCACCGCGGCGAGGCCGCCGAGCACGAGGCCTCCCTGCCACCAGGTGAGAGCATCCACCGCCGCCACCGGAACCGTGGGATCGAGCGCGTTCAGTGAGCTCAGGATGCCCGCCCCGACGAGAGCGTCGGTCGCCGACCCCGGCAGGAAGCGGCCGAGCTGCGCCGACCACTCCCACACGCCGGCGACGAGCCGCAGGATCGGCTCGACGAACTGGGTGAAGGCCAGCACGATGACGATCGCCGCGATCTGGCTCGTGAGCAGCGCGCCGAGGCCGAGGCCGAGCAGCGACCAGAGGGCGGTGGCGACGAGGGTGCGCAGCAGCACCCCGATGACTTCGGGCTCACCCAGGGCGGTGTCCTCCCCGAGGGCCGCGAGCACCGGAGCGCCGAGGCCGACCGAGCAGAGCAGGCCGAGCACGCCGTACAGCGCACCCATGAGCGCCGCGACGATCGCCTTCGCGGTCAGCACGATGCCGCGGCGCGGCTGCGCGAGCGTCGTCGGGGTGAGGGTGCCGTGCCGGTACTCGGTCGTGACGATCAGGGCGCCGAACAGCAGCGGGATCACGAGGCCCACCGCGGTGACGCTGCTGTAGACGAGGTTGGCGATGACGACCGGGTCGAGCTCGGGGGCGGGTGTTCCGGCGGGCGCACCCGAGAGCAGGGCTCCCGCGTCGCTGAGGAAGAACGCGATGCCGCCGGCCGTGAAGCCGACGTAGACGACCATGATCAGGCCCAGCAGCCACCACGACTTCAGCGAGAAGACCTTGGCGAACTCGGCGGCCGTTGCGCGGCCGAGGGCGGTGAGGGTGCTCATGCGGCGCTCCCCTCGCTCGGGGCCGACGCCGGCGGGGCGGCGCTCGCCTCTTCGTCCGCCGTGAGCGCGAGGAACACCGACTCGAGCCCGTCGATCTCGTCGCTGAGGTGCGTGAGCGCGAGGCCCGCGGCCAGGGCGACCTCGCCCGTACGGGCGACATCGAGGCCGAGCACCGACAGGCCCGCGGGGCCGGGCTCGACGGTCGCGCCGGCGCGGCGGAGGGCATCCGCGAGAGCATCACGATCGGCGGCGTCGACACGCACCCGCGCGCTCCCTGCCTCGAGGGCCTCGAGCGGGCCGTCGAAGGCGATGCGACCGTGACGGATGACCACGACATCGTCCACCGTCTGCTGCACCTCGCTCAGCACGTGGCTCGAGAGCAGCACGGTGCGACCCTCGTCGGCGAGGTGGCGCAGCAGGCCGCGCATCCAGCGGATGCCGTCGGGGTCGAGGCCGTTGATGGGCTCGTCGAGCACGAGCGCGTCGGGGTCGCCGAGAAGTGCCGCGGCGAGGCCGAGCCGCTGCCGCATGCCGAGCGAGTAGCCACCGACGCGACGCCGACCGGCCTCGGCCATGCCGACCTGGGTGAGCACGGTGTCGACGCGGGCGCGGTCGATGCCGCCGGCGAGGGCGAGGGTCAGCAGGTGGTCGCGGCCGCTGCGGCCGGGGTGGAAGACGTCGCTCGACAGCGATCCGCCCACGCGGCGCAGTGGCGCCTCGAGGTCGCGGTAGCGCTGGCCGTCGATGAGCGCACGCCCCGCCGTCGGGCGGTTGAGGCCGAGCAGGATGCGCAGGGTCGAGGTCTTGCCCGCACCGTTCGGGCCCAGGAAGCCCGTGACGCGGCCGGGCTGCGCGGTGAAGGAGACGTCGCGCAGGGCCGTGACCTCGCCGTAGACCTTCGTCAGCGACTCGACGGTGAGCGGGGTGGGGGTGCGCATGCGGCTCCTTGCCGAACGAGGCCGCGGGGTCGGCGCTCTCGACTACCCTGGCGAAGCACACCACGCGACGCAAGGAGGGCACACCGTGACGGATGCGCCCGCTGCCTCGCTGACCGGCTCTGGCCCCGCGCCCTCAAGCCCCGACGCCCCGTGGCCGGTCGCCCAGCTGTCGGCGAAGCTCAAGGAGTACATCGACCGCCTCGGCCAGGTCTGGGTCGAGGGCGAGATCGCCCAGTGGGGAATCTCGGGCGGCAACGTCTACGGCAAGCTCAAAGACGTCGCGCAGGACGCCACGGTGTCGTTCGTCATCTGGTCGTCGGTGCGCGCCTCGCTGCCCGAGGGGCTCGGCCAGGGCGACCGGGTCACCGCGCTCGTGAAGGCCAACTGGTGGGTCAAGGGCGGCACGCTCAGCATGCAGGTGTCGCAGATGCGCCGCGTCGGCCTCGGCGACCTGCTCGAGCGGCTCGAGCGCCTGCGCGCCGCCCTCGCCGCCGAGGGCCTCTTCGCGCCCGAACGCAAGAAGCCGCTGCCCTTCCTGCCGCAGTGCATCGGGCTCGTGACCGGCAAAGACAGCGACGCCGAGAAAGACGTCATCCGCAACGCCCAGCTGCGGTGGCCCTCGGTGCGCTTCCGGGTCGTGCACGCGGCCGTGCAGGGCGAGCGCGCGGTCAGCGAGGTCACGGCGGCGATCCGGCAGCTGGATGCGGACCCCGAGGTCGACGTCATCATCGTCGCCCGGGGCGGCGGCGACTTCCAGAACCTGCTGCCGTTCAGCGACGAGAGCCTCGTGCGCGCGGCCGCGGCCTGCGAGACCCCGCTCGTGAGCGCGATCGGCCACGAGAACGACCGGCCCCTGCTCGACGAGGTCGCCGACCTGCGCGCCTCGACCCCCACCGACGCCGCCAAGCGCGTCGTGCCCGACGTCGGCGACGAGCTCGCGCGCGTGCAGCAGGCGCG
>JAIWOM010000020.1 GCA_020216895.1 Microcella sp. | reverse complement strand
GTCGCGAGCAGGTCGGCCGCGATGTCGTCGATGCGGTAGCGGGATACCCGCGGCGCGTCGCCGTGCCCCCGCAGATCGACGGCCGTCGCCGACCAGCCGCGCTCCGCGAGCCCTTCGGCCAGCCGCCACTGCGTCTGCGCCGACGAGCCGAGGCCGTGCACGAGCAGCGCGCGTCGGGGGGAATCGGCGGGGCCCCAGTGCAGGCGGGGGAGGGTCACCGTGCTCATGGGCTCGACCCTACTCGCCGCGCCCGGCCTCGCCGCGAGAATCCTGAGCGCGGGAATCGACGGGGGCCCCACGGGGTTGCCCCCAGCATGTCCCGCGTCATGATCATCATCGGTTCCGTCCGTCCCGGCCGCATCGGCCTCCCCGTCGCGCAGTGGGTGCGCGACCGCGTCGAGGCCGCCGGCCACGAGGTCGACCTCGTCGACCTGGTCGAGCTGAACCTGCCGTTCATGGACGAGCCCGAGCACCCCGCGAAACGCTCCTACACGAAGCCGCACACGATCGCCTGGAGCGCCCGGGTCGAGCAGGCCGACGCGGTGCTGCTGGTCAGCCCCGAGTACAACCACAGCTACAGCCCGGCGCTGAAGAACGCGCTCGACTTCCTCATGCTCGAGTGGCAGGGCAAGCCGGTCGGCGTGGTCAGCTACGGCGGCGGCTCCGGCGGCCTGCGCGGCGCCGCGGCGCTGGATGCGGTGCTCACCACCATCGGACTCGTGCGGGTGCCCGTCGACGTCGCCATCAACTTCCCGCACGCGCACGTCGCCGACGGCGTCTTCACGCCCGACCCCAAGCACGACGCGACCCTGACGAAGATGCTCGAGGCGCTCGGCCGCTACGCGGAGGCGCTGAGGCCGCTCCGCGCGCTCTAGCTGACGGTCTCGACCGGCTCGGTGTCGGGCAGGGGCGACGCGTCGCGCCCGCGCAGGTCGGGGTGCCAGCCGCGGAACAGGATGGCCACGAGCATCCCGATCACGGCGAAGGCGATCGCCGCCCAGAAGCCGCCGATCGCGCCGAAGCCGTCGATCAGGAAGCCGGCGATGGCCGAGCCGAGCGCGGCACCGATGAGTTGCCCCGTGCCGAGCCAGCCGTAGGCCTCCGCCGTCTCGCTGAACTTCACGCTGGCCGAGACGATCGCGAACATGACGGCGAGCACGGGCGCGATGCCGATGCCGGCGACGATGAGCGCCAGCGCGAGCCACCAGAACTCGAGGGCGAACGGCGCCAGCAGCATGCCGACGACGACGATCGCGAAGCGGTTCGCCATCGCCCACGGCCCGATCGGCAGGTGTCCCATCGACAGGCCGCCGACGAGCGAGGCGATGGCCCACAGCCCGAACAGGATGCCCGCCTCGGTGCCGCCCTCGCCGAACACGGCGACCACCCCGACCTCGATCGAGGCGGCGGAGCCGATGAGCAGGAACCCGCCGGCGGTCGACAGCAGCACGGCCCGGTTGCGCAGCACCATGCCGAGCTTGCGGCGGCTCGGCGGGATCCGGACCTTGCCGACCTCGGGGCTGGCGATGAACCAGATGCCGCCGCCGACCATGAACGCGCCGGCGACGCTCAGCGCGGCGACGGGGGAGAACTGGGTCGCGAGCACGACCGTGATGAAGGGGCCGGTGACCCAGATGATCTCCTGTGCCGAGGCGTCGAGCGAGAACAGCGGGGTGAGCTGCCGGCCGGAGACCATCTTCGGGTAGATGGTGCGCACGGCGGGCTGGATCGGCGGGGTGGAGAGACCGACGATGAGGCCGACCAGCATGTACGCCCACAGCGGCAGCAGCAGGAACGCGATGACGAAGACCCCGGCCGCGCAGATGATGAGGGTCACAATGAGCACGGGGCGCATCCCGAAGCGGCCCATCCAGCGGCTGGTGAGGGGGCCGGCGATGGCCTGCCCGACGCTCGTGGCGGCGAGCACGAGCCCAGCGGCTCCGTACGAGTCGAAGATGCGCTCGATGTGGATCAGGAAGGCGAGCGAGAGCATCCCGGAGGGCACGCGGGCCGTCAATTGGGCCGCGATGATGCGCGCCACGCCGGGCGTTCTCAACAGGTCTCGGTAGCCGCTCACAAGGGTTTCAGCCTACGGCCCACCGGGTGTCGGAGGTTCCCCACAGGCTGTGGAGAAGTCGGCGGAGTTATGCACAGCTGGGGACGACACGCCCACTACATATTGGGTGGGAACTTTGTCAGACCCCCGATATATAGTGATGGAGCCGCGCGAGGGGAACAGCGCAGCAGGCCCGGATTTCCGGGCTTTTTCCGACAGCAGGCGGCTGAGCACGGCCGCGAGAGACCAGGGCCGGCGAGGCTCCGAGAGGGAGAGTGGGCACGTGAGCAGCATCACCGTGGTGAAGCGCGATGGAAGCCGTGAGCCGTACGACGCCAACAAGATCAACCTGGCGATCGAGCGCGCGGCCGAGGGCCTGCCCGACCAGGTCGCGTGGGTCACGCAGATCGCGAGCGAGCTCGAGCTGACGCTGTTCGACGGCATCACCACCCAGCAGCTCGACGAGGCGGTGATCCAGGTCGCCCTGCAGAACGTCAAGGACGACCCCGCCTTCGACGTCGTCGCCGCGCGCCTGCTGCTCAAGACCATCTACAAGCGCGTCCTCGGCGACTACGAGAACGCCGCCGAGCTGCGCGAGCTGCACCGCGCCCACTTCGCCGACTACATCCGTCGCGGCGTCGACGAGGTGCTCCTCGACTCGCGGTTCCCCGAGCTGTTCGACCTCGACGCCCTCGCCGACGTGCTCGACCCGCAGAACGACGAGCTGCTGAAGTACATCGGCGTCGTCACCCTCAACAACCGCTACGGCATCAAGGCGCGCAACGGCGAGCCCCTCGAGACCCCGCAGTACTTCTGGATGCGCGTGGCCATGGGCCTCTCGCTCAACGAGGCCGACCCCACCTCGCACGCCATCGCCTTCTACTCGAAGATGTCGAAGCTCGAGTACCTCGCCGCCGGCTCGACCCTCGTCAACGCGGGCACCAGCTACCCGCAGCTCTCGAACTGCTTCGTCATGGAGATGCAGGACGACATCGAGCACATCGCCAAGAGCGTGCGCGACGTCATGTGGCTCACGAAGGGCACCGGCGGCATCGGCCTCTCGGTCACCAAGCTTCGCGCCCAGGGCTCGCCCATCCGCTCGAACAACACCACCTCGACCGGCCCGATCCCGTTCATGCACACGATCGACTCGGTGCTGCGCGCGGTCAGCCGCGGCGGCAAGAAGTTCGGTGCCCTGTGCTTCTACATGGAGAACTGGCACATGGACTTCCCGGAGTTCCTCGACCTGCGTCAGAACTCGGGCGACCCCTACCGCCGCACCCGCACCGCCAACACCGCGGTGTGGATCAGCGATGAGTTCATGAAGCGCGTGCAGAACGATGAGGACTGGTACCTCTTCGACCCGCTCGAGGTCGCCGACCTCAACGAGCTGTACGGCAAGGAGTTCTCGAAGCGCTACGCCGAGTACGTGGCGATGGCCGAGCGCGGCGAGCTCAACATGTTCAAGAAGATCGGCGCCCGCGAGCAGTTCAAGCAGATCCTCATCTCGCTGCAGTCCACCAGCCACCCGTGGCTGACGTGGAAGGACACGATCAACAACCGCGCCATCAACAACAACACCGGCACGATCCACCTGTCGAACCTCTGCACCGAGATCTGCCTGCCGCAGGACCGCGACAACATCTCGGTGTGCAACCTCGCCTCGATCAACCTCTCGCAGCACCTGATCCAGGACGAGCAGGGCGGCCGCATCGACTGGGCGAAGATCGATGAGAGCGCCCGCCAGGCGGTGCGCCAGCTCGACAACCTGATCGACATCACGGTGTCGAGCGTCGACGAGGCGGACCACGCCAACCAGACCAACCGCGCCATCGGTCTGGGCGTCATGGGCTTCACCGACGTCGTCGAGAAGCTCGGCTTCTCGTACGACTCGGAGGAGGCCTTCGACCTCATCGACGAGATCATGGAGCACGTCTCGTACGCCGCTATCGACGAGTCGGCTGACCTGGCTCGCGAGCGCGGTTCGTACCAGAACTTCCCGGGCAGCCGGTGGTCGCAGGGCCTCGTGCCGATCGACACGATTGACCTCACCGAGGCCGACCGCGGCGTCGAGGTGCAGGTCAACCGCACCACGCGTCTCGACTGGGACGCCCTCCGCGAGAAGGTCAAGGGCGGCATGCGCAACGCCACCCTGATGGCGATCGCCCCCACGGCGTCGATCGGCCTCGTGGCCGGCACGACCCCGGGCCTCGACCCGCAGTTCTCGCAGATCTTCAGCCGCTCGACCAGCTCGGGCAAGTTCCTCGAGGTCAACCGCAACCTCGTCGAGGCGCTGCGTGAGCGCGGGCTGTGGGAGCGCGTGCGCGAGGACATCCTCCGCAGCCAGGGCGACATCCAGGGCATCACGACGATCCCCGAAGAGATTCGCGCGGCCTACAAGACGAGCTTCCAGCTCTCGCCCTACGCCTTCCTCGAGGTCGCGGCGCGGGCCCAGAAGTGGATCGACCAGGCCATCAGCCGCAACATGTACCTCGAGACCCGCGACGTCGACGACATGGTCGACATCTACACGGCCGCGTGGAAGAAGGGCGTGAAGACGACCTACTACCTGCACATGAAGCCGCGCCACACCGCCGAGCAGT
This sequence comes from Microcella sp., assembly GCA_020216895.1. Lineage (GTDB taxonomy): Bacteria > Actinomycetota > Actinomycetes > Actinomycetales > Microbacteriaceae > Microcella. The sequence continues at coordinate 7,975 of JAIWOM010000020.1, read as the reverse complement.
CGACGGTCAAGGTCAACAAGGCCGAGGCCATCGCCGGCTCGGGCGCCCCGAAGAAGGGCTTCGGCGCTGCCGCTGGCGCCTCGGCGGGCGACGCTCCCGCTGAACCCGCTGCTGCGCCCGCGCGCAAGGGCTTCGGCTTCGGCGGCGCGGTGAAGGCGGCCGAGTGATGTCCGACTCCACCGGCACCATCAACACCACTGAGCTTCTCGGCTACCAGGTTCCGATCGACCCGATGGACGAGCTGCAGTGCGAGAGCTGCCAATAGGTAACTAGTCGCACCATCCACCCCACACACCTATCAATCCGCTTCAGAACCAGAAAGACGCGAACACATCATGGGAATCCTCGGAACCGGAATCCAGGAAGGCCTGCTGCTCAAGCCGGTCACCTACAAGTGGGCTATGGACCTCTACGACCAGGCGGTTGCCAACACCTGGTTCCCCAACGAGGTGCAGCTCGGCGAGGACATCGCCGACTTCAAGAAGATGACCGATGAGGAGCGCCACGCGATCACGTTCCTCATGTCGTACTTCAACCCGAACGAGCTGCTCGTCAACAAGGCTCTCGCGTTCGGCGTGTACCCCTACGTCAAGGCTCCCGAGGCGCACCTGTACCTCGCGAAGCAGATGTGGGAGGAAGCCAACCACTGCATGAGCTTCGAGTACGTGCTCGAGACCTTCCCGATCGACCGCGCTGCCGCTTACGACAGCCACGTCGACGTGCCGTCGATGGCGCGCAAGGAGGAGTTCGAGGTCAAGTTCATCAAGCGCATGACCGAAGACACTCTCGACATCACCACGACCGAGGGCAAGCAGGACTTCATCCGCAACCTCGTCGCGTACAACGTGATCCTCGAGGGCATCTGGTTCTACAGCGGCTTCATGGTGGCGCTGTCGTTCCGCCAGCGGAACCTGCTGCGCAACTTCGGCTCGCTCGTGGACTGGATCGTGCGCGACGAGTCGCTGCACCTGAAGTTCGGCATCAACCTCATCCTCACGGTGCTGGAAGAGAACCCCGACCTCCAGACGCCGGAGTTCGCGAACGAGATCCGCCAGATGATCCTCGACGCGGTCGAGATGGAGGAGGCGTACAACCACGACCTCCTGCCGAACGGCATCCTCGGCCTCAACGCCAACTACATCAACCAGTACGTCAAGTACCTGGCCGACCGTCGCCTGGAGGAGCTCGGCTTCGAGCCCGCCTACAACGTGTCGAACCCGGCCAAGTGGATGGCGACCGCCAACGACACCCTGCAGTTGGTCAACTTCTTCGAGTCGACCAACACCTCGTACGAGGTCAACGCCAAGCAGGGCTAGTCGTCGCCGCGATGCTGCGCCCGGGCTGTCCCGGGTGTGACAGCATCGCAGGTGTGACCGCCGAATCGCGCCCCGCGCTCCCCGCCGACCTCCTCTTCACCGGAGGAGTCGTCTACCGGGGGCCGGGGCGCGATCGCGTTTCCGGCTCTGTTTCGACCCCTGTTCCTGAGCCGCTCGAGGTCGCCGTGCGCGACGGCGTGATCGTCGCGGTCGACGCCGACCTCGCCGCCTGGCGCGGGCCCCACACCGAGGTCGTCGATCTGGCGGGCGGGATGCTGCACGCGGGTTTCGTCGACGCCCACATCCACCCCATCCAGGGCGGGCTCGAGCGCCTCGGCTGCGACCTGAGCGCGGGCTCCACCCTCGACGACTACGTCCGGATCATCACCGACTTCGCCCGCACGAACCCGCCGCGGGGCTGCGACGCGTCGCGCGCATGGATCACCGGCGGTGGCTGGTCGATGAGCGCCTTCGCCGGCGGCACCCCGTCGGCCGCCGAGCTCGATGCGATCGAGCCGATCCGTCCGGTGTTCCTCTACAACCGCGACCACCACGGCGCCTGGGCCAACTCGGCCGCGCTCGCGCTCGCGGGCATCACGGCGGAGACGCCCGACCCCGCCGACGGCCGCATCGAGCGGCTCGCCGACGGGAGCCCGCAGGGCACGCTGCACGAGGGCGCCGCCGCTCTGGTCGCCGCGGTCGCGCCGACGCCGAGCCCCGACGACGAGTACGCCGCCCTGCTCGAGGCGCAGCGCTACGCGCACAGCCTCGGCATCACCGGCTGGCAGGACGCCATCGTCGGCGACTACTTCGGGGCTTCGGATACGGCTCTCGTCTACCGCCGCGCGCTCGCGGAGGGGCGGCTGACTGTCGACGTGGTCGGCGCGCTGTGGTGGGACCGCTCCCGCGGCGTCGAGCAGGTCGCCGACCTCGTGGCGAAGCGCGAGGCGCACGCGAACGAGCTCGGCTCCGCATCCCGCGGTGCTGATGGAGGAGCCCGTCCGGCGCCCTTCCGCCTCAGCGCGGTGAAGATCATGGCCGACGGCGTCGTCGAGAACGGCACGGCAGCGATGCTCGAGCCCTACCTCGGGGAGTTCGGCGAGGGCGAGCACCCGCGCGGCATCGCCTTCGTCGGCGGGCAGGCGCTCACCGACGCGGTCGTCGCGCTCGACGCCGCGGGCTTCAGCGCGCACATCCACGTGATCGGCGACCGAGCCGCGCGCGACGCGCTCGATGCCTTCGAGGCTGCCGCGGCCGCCAACGGCTGGGCCGCGCGCCCGGCGACGGATGCCCGCCGCCACCGCCCCGCCCACCGCCCGTTCGCGAGCATCCTGCATGCGGGCGGCGGTTCCGATGACGAGGCCGCAGGGGCGGATGCTCGCCCGCGGCTGTGCGCCGGCAGCGACTGGCCCGTGTCGACGCCCGATCCGTGGCAGGCGATCCACGTCGCCGTCACGCGCGCGCTGCCGGAGGACGACCCCGAGCACGACCCCGAACCGCTGCTCGCGCACGAGGCGCTCACCCTCGCCGAGGCGCTCGCCGCCTACACGGCCGGGTCGGCGTTCATCAACGGGCGCGGGCCGGGCGACGCCGCGCCCGCGGGCATCATCGCGGTCGGCGCGGTCGCCGACCTCGCTGCGACCGATCGCGACCCGTTCGACGGACCCGCGGCGAGCATCCACACCACCACGAACGTCGGCACCTGGGTGGCTGGCCGCCGCGTCTACTGAGCCCGGTCGTTCCGCTCAGCCCGCGAGCTGCTTGCGGATGCGCTGGACCGAGATCGGGCCCTGCGCGCCGAGCGGCTGCGCGAACAGCGAGAGGCGCAGCTCCTCGAGCATCCAGCGGGCCTCGCGGATACGGGGCTCGGGGTCGGCCGCGATCGGCAGCGTGCCGCCCGCCGCGGTGTAGAGCTCGACGGCTTGCTGCACCTCGAGCATCCAGACGCGGTCGCGGCCGAGGTTGTCGGCGAGCCGCTCGACCCGGTAGCCGATGCCGCGCAGGTAGACGACCAGGCGGGGGAGGCGAGCGAGGCCCGTGCGGGCGATGAATCCGTCGTGCACGAGCGCGTTGAGCTGCTCGCGCGCGTCGGCGAGCGGCGCCATCAGCTGCAGGCTTGAGCTGCGGGCGATGAGCACGTCGACCTCGCGCGCCGCCGCCAGCACGGCCGCCGTCGTCGACACGATGCCGAACAGGCGGTCGGGCAGGCCGGCGTTGACGCGGTCGCGGAGGGACTCGAACTCGGCGCGCGACCAAGGCAGAGCATCCCGAGGATCCTCGGTCGCGCCGCCGCCTGCCGCCAGCTCGGCGTCGATCACGGCCCGCAGCGCGTCGTCGATGAGTGCGGACGTCGAGCGGTAGGGCGAGGCGCCGAGGCTGAGCTTCTCGGCACTCGTCAGGTGCTCCTGGATGTACGCGAGTGGCGACGGAACCCCGAGCTGCACGAGCCGGCGAACCCCCGCGCGGTGCGCTGCGACCTGGTCGGCGACCGCGGTCTGCAGCCGGATCGCGACCGAGCCGCCCTCGTCGACGAGCGCGGGATACGCGCGGATCGTCGTCTCGCCGCGGCGCATGTCGAGCTGCCGGGGGAGGGTTCCGGGCGCGGCACCGGAACCGGCCCCGAGGCTGTCGTCCCACGCCGTGATGCCGCCGCGCTCGATCGGCGCGCGCGCCGCTGCGGTCGCCACTTTCGCCACCGAGTCGCGCGTGCGCGTCTTCAGCTTGTGCTGCAGCGCGGGCAGGTCGGTGCCGCGCGCGAGCCGGTTGCCGCGCTCGTCGACGACCGCGTAGCCCATGCGCAGGTGCGGGGGCAGGCGGTCGACGTCGAAGTCGTTCGGGTCGACGGGCGTGAAGGTCTGGCGGCGGATCTCCTCGGCGAGGAAGGCGGTGAGTGGCAGCTCGCGCAGGTCGGCGCCGGCGGGCACGGCGGCGAGCAGTCGCGTCGCCCAGTCGGCGGCGGGCACCACGTTGCGGCGGATCGCCTTCGGCAGCGTCTTGAGCAGTGCCGTCACGAGCTCGTGCCGCAGGCCCGGGACGAGCCAGTCGAAGCCCGCGGTCTCGAGCCGGGGCAGCAGCGGCAGCGGCACGGTGACGGTGACGCCGTCGTCGGCGGCACCGGGCTCGAAGCGGTAGCCGACCGTGAGCGTCTGATCGCCGAGGGTGAGCCGGGTCGGGTAGGCGTCGTCGTCGATCGCGGGCTCGTCGGCCTCGATGAGGTCGGCCCGCTGCAGCGTCAGCAGGTCGGGATGCTCGCGGCGAGCATCCCGCCACCACCGCTCGAAGCGGCGCACGTCGGTGACGTCGTCGGGGATGCGCCGCTCGAAGTACTCGACCAGCCGCTCATCGTCGAGCAGGATGTCGCGCCGACGCTGCCGCTCCTCCAGCTGCTCGAGCTCGCGCCGCAGCCGCGCGTTGTCGCGCACGAACTGGGTGAGGCGCTTGTCGAGTCGGGTGGTGTCCCACTCGCCCTCGACGAGCGCGTGGCGGATGAACAGCTCGCGCGCGAGCGGCGCGTCGATGCGCGCCAGCTGCACGCGCCGGCGCGGCACGATCGGCACGCCGTACAGCGTCACCTTCTCGTCGACGACCGCCGAGCCCTGGCTCTTCTGCCAGCGCGGCTCGCTGTACTGCTTCTTCGCGAGGTCGCCGGCGAGCGCCTCCGCCCAGGCAGGGTCGATCGCGGCGACCGTGCGGGCGAACAGCCGGCTCGTCTCGACGAGCTCGGCGGCCATCACCGCGGCCGGCGGCTTCTTCGCCAGGCCCGAGCCGGGGTAGACGACGAACCGGCGGCCGCGCGCGCCCAGGAACTCCCGGCCGCGGGCGGGGCGGGCGTCGGCGCCCTTCTTGGCCGAGACGCCCTTCTGGTTGGTGCCGGACGCGGCCTCGCGGTCGTCGCGCAGTCCGATGTGGCTGAGCAGGCCCGACAGCAGGGCGCGGTGGATGGCCTCGGCATCGGAGGACTCGGGCATCGCGCCCTTGGGTCGGTGCTCCTTGGGCAGCAGTCGAAGCACCTGCCGCTCGACGTCGGCCCACTCGCGCACGCGCAGGTAGTTGAGGAACTCGGCGCGCACCTCCTTGCGGAACTGGTTGCCGCTGAGCTCCGCCTGCCGCTTCTGCAGGTGCCGCCATAGGTTCAGCAGGGTGAGGAAGTCGCTCGTCGGGTCGCGGAACCGATTGTGAAGCTGGTCGGCGGTCTCGCGGCGGTCAGCGGGCCGCTCGCGCGGGTCCTGGATGCTCAGGCCCGCGACGATCGCCACGACCTCCCGCACGACACCGAGCTTCTGGGCCTCGACGACCATGCGCGCATACCGCGGGTCGAGCGGCAGCTGCGCGATGGCGTGACCGACCTTCGTGATGCGCAGGTCACCGCGGCCCGGCTCGATGGCACCGAGTTCCCGCAGCAGCTCGAGCCCGTCGGCGATGCCGCGCTTATCGGGCGGCTGGAGGAAGGGGAAGCGCTCGATGTCGCCCAGCCCGAGCGCGATCATCTGCAGGATGACCGCCGCGAGGTTGGTGCGCAGGATCTCCGGTTCGGTGTACGCGGGCCGCCGCTCGTAGTCGGCCTCCGAGTAGAGCCGGATCGCGATGCCGTCGCTCGTGCGCCCCGACCGCCCTGACCGCTGGTTGGCGCTCGCCTGCGAGATCGGCTCGATCGGCAGCTGCTGCACCTTCGACCGCGTCGAGTACCGGCTGATGCGCGCCGTGCCCGTGTCGACGACGTAGCGGATGCCGGGCACGGTCAGGCTCGTCTCCGCGACGTTGGTGGCGAGAACGATGCGGCGACGGATGCCCGCCGGCGCCCGCTCGAACACCCGGTGCTGCTCGGCCGCACTGAGCCGGCCGTACAGCGGCAGCACCTCCGTGGCGGCGCCGCGCGGGCCCTGGCGGGCGAGGTGCCCGCGGAGGGCATCCGCCGCGTCGCGGATCTCGTTCTCGCCGCTGAAGAACACGAGCACGTCGCCGTCGCCCTCGCGGCCGAGCTCGTCGACCGCGGCGATGACGCCGTCGACCATGTCGATCGCCGCGCCGGGAGTTGCCGGGCCGTCGTCGTCGCTGTCCGGGTCCGTCAGGTTGTCCGTTTCCGACCCGTCGGGAACCAGCGGCCGGTACCGGATCTCGACCGGGTAGGTGCGCCCGCTCACCTCGATGATCGGCGCGGGTGTGCCGTCGGCGGCGGCGAAGTGCCGCGCGAAGCTCTCGGGGTCGATGGTCGCGGAGGTGATGACGACCTTCAGGTCCGGCCGGCGGGGGAGCAGCTGCGTGAGGTAGCCGATGAGGAAGTCGATGGTGAGGCTGCGCTCGTGCGCCTCGTCGATGATGATCGCGTCGTAGGCGCGCAGCTCGCGGTCGCCGCGGAGGGCGGCGAGCAGGATGCCGTCGGTCATGAGCGTGACCCGCGTGCCGGCGCTCACCTGATCGGTGAAGCGGACCTTGTAGCCGACGAGCCCGCCGAGCTCCGTGCCGAGCTCGTCGGCGACGCGCTCGGCGATCGTGCGGGCGGCGATGCGCCGGGGCTGCGTGTGCGCGATGCTCTCGCGGCCGAGCTCGAGCAGGATCTTCGGCAGCTGCGTCGTCTTGCCCGACCCGGTCTCACCTGCGACGATGACGACCTGGTTCGCGGCGATCGCGGCGGCGATGTCGTCGCGCCGCTGCGACACCGGCAGGTCGGGCGGGTACGTGATCGCCAGGCCCGGGATGCGGGGCGCAGGTCGATCGTCGGGCGCAGTCATGAGCCCTCCAGTCTAGGCGCCGCCCGCCCCGCCCGCCCCAGCCCAGTCCGACCCCTCCCTCCCCTCGACCTCATCCCGACCGGCACTTCCGTTTTCGCAATGTGCCTCCCGCGGCACGTGCCGCGAGATGCACATTGCGAATATGGAAACTCTCTTCCTGCTCGCGCACCCGGTGCGCTGGCGCATCATCGAGATCCTCGCGAGCGGCGAGCACGCCGCCGGGCAGATCGCCGACGCGGTGCAGAGCGAGCGCGGCATCGGGCGTGAAGGCATCTCGAAGCACCTCGGCCGACTCGCTCGCGCCGGGCTCGTCAGCTCGCGCATCGACCGGAACGCACGCATCTACCGGTTGAGCCCGCGGGTGATCGGAGCCATCGCAGGGCTCGTCGACCAGCTGCTCGCCCTCCGCGCTCCTGCCCGCTACGACGACCTCGATCTCGACGGGCGGGAGATCGACATGCACGACGCGGAACCTCAACCATCGTTCGATGAGGAGGATGAGGGCGGCTGCTGGTGTATACGAAAGGCGCGGCAGATCGGCGCGATCTAGCCAGTGACGCCCTCAATGTATACATTGAGACGGTGACTACCGCCGCGGATCGTGCGTTCGACGCCCTGCGCCGCGACATTGTCGAGGGCGAGCTCGCGCCAGGTGCCCCGCTCACCGAGGTGGAGCAGGCCGCACGCCTCGGCGTGAGTCGAACCCCCGTGCGTGAAGCCTTCGCGCGGCTCATCGCCGCCGGACTCGCCACCGAGCGCGGCCCCCGCACCCTCGTCGTCAGCGAGATCGAGCCCGATGACGTCGACGCGCTGTTCGAGCTCCGCACTGCCCTCGACGAGCAGGCCGCGCGCCTCGCCGCGCGCGGCGTCGCGGCGACCGAGACCACGAGCGCACGCGCGCGCTTCGCCGCACTCGCTGACCGCTTCGCC
>JAIWOM010000019.1 GCA_020216895.1 Microcella sp. | reverse complement strand
CGCGCCGCGGCCTGCGCCGGCGACTCCCCCGGCTCGAGCTTGCCGCCCGGCCCCACGATGCGATCGGTGCCGAGCCCGGTGCGCTTGCGGCCCAGCAGCACCTCCGACCGCGGGCCGTCGGGCCCCGGCACCTCGCGCACGAGGTACACCACGCAGACGTCGAACATGGGCACGAGGCCACCCTAGGCGGGCACCGCTCGCATCCGTCGCCCCGTCACGAAAGCCCTGGTCAGATGAGGGATGCTCCGCAAAAATCATGCGGCGGAATGCAATTTTCTTGCTAGCGTCGAGCAAGTGACCGTGACGTCCCCCCTCGGCGAGAAAGCCGCCACCGCACGCCTGTCCACCCTCCGCCACATCGCCGGCGTGATCAGCATCGTCGCCGGCCTGCTCGTGCTGGCCGCCCTGATCACGCAGATCACCGACCAGATCTCGGTCGGGCGATTCGAGCCCACCGAGTACTTCGCGTTCTTCACGATCCAGACCGCGATGATCAACATCGTCGTCATGATCGCGGGCGGCATCATGGCCTTCCGGCTCGACCGCGACACGCGTCTCTACACGGCGATCCGCGCGAGCGCCTTCGCCTACGCGATCGTCACCGGCGTCGTCTACAACCTGCTGCTGCGCGACATCCCCAACGATGACGGCTACGTCGGGCCGGCCTGGGCCAACGAGGTGCTCCACGTGGTGATCCCCATCTACTTCGCCCTCGACTGGCTGCTCACGCCCGGCCGCGTGCGCATCGCCTGGAGCACGATGTGGCTCGCCGTCAGCTACCCGCTGATCTGGGTGGGCGTGACGATGCTGCGCGGTGGCGCGACTGGCTGGTACCCGTACCCGTTCCTCGAGCCGGACGGGCCCAACGGTGTCATGGGCGTCGTCACCTACGTCGTCGCGATCGCGGCGTTCATCATCCTGCTCGCGGCGCTGGCCGTGCTGATCAACCGCGTGCACACGCGCGGCGTGCGCGGAGTCAGCCACGGTCGCCGCAACACCGGGCAGATCCCCGTGGTGCCGCGCGATCTGCGCTGAGGCAGGTTCGGCCGAGTTGCGAATGTCGGTAGTGGGCGCTGAACTGTCCTCATGGACACCACCGCCCCTGGGCCGGGAGTGGCGAGCTGTCCGCAATGCGGAACGCCTGCACCCCTGCCCATCCACTACGGCTACCCCGAGCCGGCGCACATCCGTGCTGCCCTGCGCGGCGAGATCGCTCTGGGCGGCGTCGTCCACCACCCTGACCCGCCGCAGTTCGAATGCCGCGACGACGGCTGCGGGTATACGTTCACCCCGTGAGCAGGGAGGGTGTCGGTGAGCGCTGAGGAGCACCTGCTGCTCGTCGTCGCCTCCGCGGGCGGCGAGGCCGCTGCGGCGGGCCGGCTCATCGACGCCGACCCCGGGCAGCCGCAGCTGTCGGTGCTCGACGTCGCGGCCACGCGCGGCGACGGCATCTTCGAGACGATCAGCCTCGGCGCCGGGCACCCGCAGGCCTTCGAGTTGCACCTCGACCGCTTCGAGCGCTCCGCCCGCATGCTCGACCTGCCCGCTCCCGACCGGGCGCTGTGGCGGGATGCGGTGCTCACGCTCGCCGCCCGCCTCGCCGCCCACGACGAGGCCTGGGTGAAGATCGTGCTCACGCGCGGCATCGAGGGGCATCCCGACCCGACCGGCTGGGCGTACGGCACCGTGTCGCCCGCGTTCCGCCGCGAGCGCACCGACGGCATCGACGTCGTGCTGCTCGACCGGGGGCTGCGCAGCGATGTCGCCGCGACCAGTCCTTGGCTGCTCGCCGGCGCCAAGACTCTCTCCTACGCGATCAACCGCGCGGCGGCGCGCGAGGCGCAGCGCCGCGGGGCCGATGATGTCGTGTTCGTCTCCAGCGACGGCCTGCTGCTCGAGGGGCCGACGGCGACCCTGGTGGTGCGCACGGGCGACCGGCTGCGCACGCCCCCGGATGCCCTGGGCATCCTGCCCGGAACCACGCAGGCCGACCTGTTCACGGCCGCCCACCAGTGGGGGCTCGAGGCCGTCGTCGAACCGCTGACCCCCGCCGATCTGGCCGAGGCCGATGCCGCGTGGCTGGTGTCGAGCGTGCGGCATGCGGCGCCGGTGCGATCGGTCGACGGCGTCGCGCGCGCGATCGACGCGCCCCTGACGGCGGCGATGAACGGGTTCCTCCGCGCACGACGAGCCTGACGCGCCGCGACGGGCACGGCTCGCCACCGCGGTCGGGCCGCTGTGTAGGGTCGAGGACATGCACAGCACGATGGAGTGCCTCACGGAGTGGATGACGCGCCAGCGGTGGTACGCCGGCAAGGGCCGTGTGCCGCAGCTCGTCGAGGTCCACCGAGAGGACTGGCCGTGCGATGAAACGGATGCGAGCATCCGTGTTCTGCTGCTGCGCGACACCGCCAGCACTCCCCCGTCGCTGTACCACGTGCCGATCGTGGCGCGCACGACAATCCCGCGCGGCGCAGGCCCCGCGTTCATCGGCCGTGACGAGCACGACGACTACCTCTTCGACGGCCCGCACGACCCCGTCTACGTGCGCGCGCTGCTGCAGCGGCTCGGGGTGACCCGGCACGATCAGGCAGGCCGCGTGCACACGGGCGAGCAGTCGAACTCGTCGATCATCGTCGACGGCGGCACGGAGGCACCCCTGGTCGCGAAGGTGTTCCGGCTCGTGCACCCGGGCGACAACCCCGACGTCATCCTCCAGACCGCGCTGACGACGGCGGGCAACCGCAATGTGCCTCGGATGCTCGGCTCGGTGACCGCCACCTGGATCGACCCGCTCGGTTCGGAGTCGCACACGGACGAGCCCGTGCGGGGCCACCTGGCCTTCGCGCAGGAGTTCGTGCCGGGCGTGCGCGACGGCTGGCCGCTCGCGCTGGAGGCCGCCCGCGAGGGTGAGCCGTTCACGACGGATGCCGAGCGGCTCGGGCGCGTGACGGCCGCGGTGCACCAAGCCCTCGCCGCCTGCCTGCCCTCGCGCGAGCCAACCCTGGGCGACATCGTGGGCTTCGTCGCGGGCTGGCATCAGCGGCTGGCGGTCGCGATCAGCGACGTGCCGCAGCTGCGTGAGCTGCGGCCCCAGATCGAGGCGGTGTACGACGCGGCCCGCGACGCTCCGTGGCCGCCCCTGCAGCGCATCCACGGCGACTTCCACCTCGGTCAGGTGCTGCGGCGCCCGACCGGCGAGTGGCTCATCGTCGACTTCGAGGGCGAGCCGCTGCGCCCCCTCTCGGAGCGCTCGCGCGTCGACTCGCCGCTGCGCGACGTCGCCGGCATGCTGCGGTCGTTCGACTACGCGGTCGGCTCGCTCCGCAGGGAGTCGCGGGCGGCGGCCGGAGCCATCGACACGGCCTCGCTCGACCTCGACGCGCTCGCCCTCGAGGCGGAGCGCGCCGAGTGGGCGCGCAAGGCGCGGGCCGCTTTCCTCGACGGCTACATCGCCGCGAGCGGTCTCGACCTGCGAGCGCACCGCGCCCTCCTCGACGCCTTCGAGCTCGACAAGGCCGTCTACGAGGCGATGTACGAGGCCCGCAACCGGCCCGGCTGGCTGCCGATCCCGCTCGCCGCGGTCGCCTACCTCGTCTCGAGCTCGCGCGCCGCCAAGCGCTGACCCGCATCCCCGGCGCCCCCGCCGACAATCGCTGGAGCCCCCGCGAGTCCGAGTCGCCGCAACCTGGACCAGTGCGGTCTGCGCCGGCAGACGACCCTGCACCGCTCTATCCGCTCTCCCTTCGCGCGGACTCGTGAATCCACGGAACCCGCGCCCCCACCCATTCCGTCGATTCACGAGTCTCAGCGGGCACTATCGGTCACCACTCCGTCGATTCACGACTCTCAGCGGGCACTATCGGTCACCATTCCGTCGATTCACGAGTCCACGAAGCCTCGCCCCGAGCAACCCCCGACCGCGGCCCCGACCCCCGGGCCCGGCCCTCACTGCTCCTCACCGCGGGCGACGAGCGACACCCGCATCACACGATCAGGTGGGCCTCGATTCGCTAGCCGGATAGACGCACGAGGATCGGGAGATGCTCCGACTGACTAATCGTTACAGCGGTCCGCCGCACGGCACGGGGGTTCTGCCACGACCGGTATTGGCACGGCTCGCACAAACGGGTGGCATCATCTCGACGCGAGAACTGCGATCCCTCGACGTCGACCAGGTCGCCCTTGAGGTTCTGCTGCGCCGCGGCGCTCTGCAAGCCGTTCGGCAGGGCTGGTACTGCACACCAGCGACACCCGCCGTCGTCCGACTTGCGTGGCGTTTCGGGGGTCCCCTGGCATGCGTCAGTGCCGTGCAGTTCCTCGACGACATCGCGGGTCTCGAGCGGGACGCGGAGACGAACCGCGGACCCATGCCGGTGTTCGGGGTCAACGAGCCGCTGCACGTCTGCCTCCGCAGCGACGCGGTCTCCCCTCCGTCACCCGCCCTGCTCGCCCGTCGCTGGCGCGTTCCTGAGCCTCGGGAGCCGATCATCCACTGGAGCACTCGCGACTACGTCAGCGGCGACCGACGTGCCGTGAGCCGCGACGTCGCACTCCGTCAGGCGACGCACTGCCGCACGATCACCGCGGCGACGCCGTCCACCGCCGACGGCTAGAGGCCGGCGCGAGCGGTGAGCGCCTCGGTGAGCAGCGTGATGAGCGCCTGCAGCTGCACGGTGCCCTCGGCCACGACCTGCTCGTCGCTGCCGTCGAGCGCCCGCGCCGCGAGACCCGCCTTCGAGTCGATCAAGTCGGCGATGCGGGCGTCGATCGTCTGTGCGGCGAGGATGCGCCAGGCCGTCACCGGCAGTTCCTGACCGATGCGGTGCACGCGGTCGATCGCCTGCGTCTGCTCCGCGGAAGTCCACGACAGCTCGGCGAGCACCACGTTCGACGCGGCCTGCAGGTTGATGCCGACGCCGGCGGCCGACAGCGAGCAGACGATCACGCTGACCTCGGGGTCGTTCGTGAAGCCGTCGATCGCCTCCTGGCGCGCCTTCGGCGTCTGGTCGCCGCGGATGCTCACCGCGCGCAGCCCGGCCGCCGCGAAGTGCGCCTCCGCCGCATCCATGACATCGATGTGCTTGGCGAAGAACACGACCTTGCCGACGTTGCGGGCCAGCTGCGCGGTGTAGTCGGCCGCGAGCACGGCCTTCGCCGTACCGATGCGCCGCACCATCGTGAAGACGTTGTCGCCACCGCTCGCCTGCTTCGACTCCTCCAGCTCGGCCGAGGCGACCAGGCGGATGAGGTCGTGGTCGATGCCCATCGGGGGCACCTCGCGCGCGGCGACCACGCGGCGGTAGCGCTCGACGAGCCGCCCGATGAGCGCCTCCTCCGAAGCGCGGATCGACCGCGCGGCCTCGTCGTCGAGCTCGACGGGGATGTCGGCGATGCGGCGCGCGGGGATGTCGGCAGCGACATCCACCTTCTTGCGGCGCACGATGCCCATCTCGATGACGCACTCGCGCGCCGCCGCGAAGAAGCCCGGATCCGCCGGGGTGAGTCCCGTCTCCTCGAGCGCCGACATGAGGCGGCCGAGCGGCTTCTTGTCGTCGATCCAGCCGAGGAACTTCCAGATCATCCGGAAGTCCTCGATCTGGTTGATCAGCGGGGTGCCGGTCAGCGCCATCATGAGCGCCTTCGGGTGCAGCACGCGGATGCTCTGGGCCAGCGACTGGACATGCCGCGAGCGCTGCGAGGTGGCGTTCTTGATGAAGTGCGCCTCGTCGACCACCATGCCTTTGAAGCCGAAGCGGCCGAGCCAGCCGACGTGGCGGTCGAGGATCTCGTAGTTGACGATGACGACATCGGCGAACGCGTCCAGGTCTTCACCATCGCCGTGCACGACGGTGGAGCTGCGCTGCGGGATCCAGCGCTGCACCTCGCGCGCCCAGTTCGTCTTCACGACGTTCGGCACGACGACCAGCAGCGGGAAGGCGTGGGCCACGTTCGCCGCCATGAGCGCCTGGGCGGTCTTGCCGAGGCCCGGCTCATCCGCCAGCAGGAAGGTGCGGTGGCCGCGGCGCACGCTCTCGATGAGCCGCGCCTGGTGGCGCATGAGCTCCATGCCGCCCGGCGTGACGAGCGAGCCGGTCTCGGGCAGCGACATGGATGCCGCCTGGCCGCCCGCGCCGTACTCGAACGAGCGGAACAGCGGCTCGATGAGCTCCCAGTTCGAGAGGCGGCCCGCCGTCGGGGCGGGCGGGGTCAGCGCCGAGAGATCGGGCGCGAGGAAGGGGTTGGCGAGCTGCGCCTGCTTGACCGACTTCGGAACCACCTGCTTGGCGACCTCCGGGGCCACCGGCGCGGGCTCGGAGACGATGAGCAGATCGTCGGGCTCGAGCTCGGCGCCCGAGGCGAGCAGCATGTCGCGCCGCAGGGCCTTCGCCGCGTCGCTGACCTTGGCCTCCGGGGCGAGCAGAGCGATCAGCGAGGTGTCGCGCGCCGCCGTCTTCGCCATGATGCTCGCCAGGCCATCGAGGCGCTTCAGCACCTCGGTGCGCTCGCTCTCCGGAACCTCGCGGTCATCCTTCACGCGCGCCCGCTCCTCGCGCACCAGGAGGGCGGCCACCTGGAACTTGGTGCGGTTGGAGGGGCTGACCTTCGCGCCGCGCTCGGCGGCGTTCTCGACCTCGCGCACGGCGCGCGCCAGGATCGGGATGATGCCCTGCTCATCGAGCGGGCGCCGGCGGCGCGTGGCGCCCCCGCGTGCGGGCGACGCCTTCTTCTGACGCTGGCCGGTCTGGGCCACGGCAACTCCTCGAGTGCTGAAGGGATCCGCAGCGCGAACTACAGCGACACGGAACGACTGCCGACGCCGCAGACGATCACGGAGTCGAGATGCACACCCGCGTCTGACCCGGCCGAGAACTCGCGGTGGCGCGGCATGCATTGTGAGTCTAGTGCACCCGGCTCGAGCGTGTGACTCCGCGTGACGCCGCCGCGCCGCGGGCTCACGCCGCTCGCCCACAATGAGGGGGTGACACCCGTGACCCTCGCCCCCCGCACCGTCGTCGACGGCGGGCTGGGCAGCTACCTCGAAGCGCTCGGCCACGACCTGAGCGGCCGGCTGTGGAGCGCCCGCATCCTGCGCGACCACCCCGAGGCGGTCGTCGACGTGCACCGCGACTACTTCGCCGCCGGCGCCTCGATCGCGATCACCTCCTCGTACCAGCTCTCGTTCGAGGGGCTCGCGAGCGCCGGGATCGACAGCCGGGAGGGCTTCGCCCTGCTCGAGCGCAGCGTCGCCCTCGCCGCGCAGGCGCGCGATGAGCTGCGGTCCGACGGCCTCGTCGCCGCCTCCGTCGGCCCGTATGGCGCCGCCCTCGCCGACGGCTCGGAGTACCGCGGCGACTACGACCTCGACCGGGCGGGCCTGCGCGCGTGGCACGCGGCACGGCTGGAGGCCCTGCTCGCCGCCGGGCCCGACCTGCTCGCGATCGAGACGATCCCGAGCCGCGACGAGGCGGGCGCGCTCATCGATCTGCTCCGCGGCACGGGCGCGTCGGCCTGGCTGTCGTTCACGACCGACGGCGGGCGTCTGCGCACGGGCGAGAGCCTGGAGGACGCCTTCCGCGACGCGGAGGCGAGCGACGAGATCGTCGCGGTCGGCGTCAACTGCTGCCACCCCGACGAGGTCGACCTCGCGCTCGCGGCCGCCCGTCGCAGCACGGGCAAGGCCGTCGTCGTGTACCCAAACAGCGGCGAGACGTGGAACGCGGTCACGCGCCGCTGGGAGGGCACCGCCGCGTTGCCCGACGGTCTCGTCGAGCGCTGGCTCGCATCCGGTGCCACCGCGATCGGGGGATGCTGCCGCGTCGGCCCCGAGGAGATCCGGGGTATCGCCGCCGTCGTCGAGGGCTGAGCAGCGCGGCGTTCGCGGCGGCAGCGGGTGGCGACGGGCCGCGCCGGCGCGCCTACGCCGGGCCGAGGAAGCGGCGGAGGAACGCGCGGGTGCGCTCCTCGCGCGGGCGCGAGAACACCTCGGCCGCCGGACCCTGCTCGACGATGACGCCGCCGTCGAGGAACACCACGCGGTCGGCCACGTCGCGGGCGAAGGCCATCTCGTGGGTGGCCATGACGATGGTCGTTCCGTCGCCCTTCAGCTCGCGCACCAGGTCGAGCACCTCGGCGACCAGCTGCGGGTCGAGCGCCGAGGTGATCTCGTCGAGCAGCAGCAGCTCGGGGTTCGTCGCGATGGCCCGCACGATGGCGACGCGCTGCTGCTGACCGCCCGACAGCCGGTCAGGGTACGAGCGGGCGTGATCGGCGAGACCGACCCGATCGAGCAGCGCGAGCGCGGTCGCCTCGGCCTGCGCGCGCGGCACCTTCAGCACCGCGCGCGAGGCGAGCGTGACGTTGTCGATCACGCGCAGGTGCGGGAACAGGTTGAACTGCTGGAAGACCACGCCGATGCGCGCCCGCACCGCGTCGGCGGTGACGCGCGGGTCGGAGATGTCGCGGTCGCCGAGCCAGATGCGGCCGTCGTCGATGCGCTCGATGAGGTTGATGCAGCGCAGCAGCGTCGACTTGCCGGAGCCGCTGGCCCCGATGAGGGCGATCACCTCGTGCGGCGCGACCGCGAGGTCGACACCGTCGAGCACGATGCGCTCGTCGAAGGTCTTGCGCACGCCCTCGAGGCGGAGCACGGGATCGGTCATACGAGGCTCCCCGCCTGCTCGCGGGCCCGCAGCCGGGCCGTATACCAGTCGGTCAGCCGGATCATCGGCAGCGCCAGCAGCACGAACAGCAGGCCCGCCAGCACGTACGGCGTGAAGTTGAATGCCGCCGCGGTCTCAATCTGCGCGGCGCGCACCGCGTCGACGACGCCGAGCACCGAGATGAGCCCGACATCCTTCTGCATGGCGACGAAGTCGTTCATGAGCGCCGGGGTGACCTTGCGCACCGCCTGGGGCAGCACGACGATGCGCATCGTCTGGCCGTGACTGAGGCCCAGCGAACGGGCCGCGAGGCGCTGCGAGGGATGCACTGCCTCGATGCCCGCACGGAACACCTCGCTGACGTAGGCCGAGTAGGTGAGGATCAGCGCGATCGTGCCCCAAAACTGCGCCGAGTTGCGCGGGAACAGCTCGAGGCCGGGAATGCCGAAGCCCACCAGGAACAGCACGATGATCAGCGGCAGCCCGCGGAACAGGTCGGTGTACGCCGCCGCGAGCGCCCGGAGCGGGAACCAGACCGGCCCCCGCAGTGTGCGGATCGTGGCCAGGATCACGCTCAGCACGAGCACGCCGATGACCGCGAAGAACAGCACCTGGATGTTCACCCAGAGCCCGGCGATCACCCGGGGCCACGCGGAGATCGCCGTCTCGAGATCGAAGAAGCTCTGCTGCACGCGCTCCCAGCCGGGAGTGTTCACGACGGTCAGCCAGATGATGACCGCGAAGACGAGCGTCGAGACGAGCGACACGAGCACCGAGCGCACGTTCTGCGTGCGCCGGTACGCGCGCCGCCCGATCTCGACGTCGCTGATCGGGTGGTGAGAAGGCACTACTGCAGGATAGGTGCGCCCGCGTCGGCGCCCAGCCACTGGGCGGCGATCTCGTCGAGGCGGCCCGACTCGCGCAGAGCATCCACCGCGGCGGTGACGAGCGGCGTCAGCGGGCTGTCCTTCTCGAGCACGAGGCCCCAGTCGTCGCTCACGCCGGCGTCGGCGGGCAGCTGGCCGAGCAGCACGCCGCCCTCGAGCACGACGGCGGTGAGGAAGAACGCGGTCGGCAGGTCGACGACGATCGCGTCGACGGTGCCGTTCTGCAGGGCGAGCACCGCGTCATCGTTGGTGTTGAAGGCCTGCGCGCCCGCGGCCGGGGCGATCTGCTCCTCGATGGCGGTGAAGCTCGTCGTGCCGGTGGCGGCACCGATCAGGAAGTCGCTCAGCTCGGCGAGGCTCGTCGCGCCCGCGGCGGCCGAGGCCTCGGTGGTGATGATGGCCTGCGGCGTCGAGTAGTACGGGCTCGAGAAGTCGACGTTCGCGGCGCGCTCCTCGGTGATGGTGTACTGCTGCAGGTTGAAGTCGAAGTCCTTCGGGCCGGGCTGGATCGCGGCCTCGAACGTGGTGCGCACCCAGACGACGTCCTCCGGCGCGAAGCCGAGCTCTTCGGCGACGGCGTAGGCGATGGCGGCCTCGAAGCCCTCGCCCGTGGTCGGGTCGTCGTCGATGACGTACGGGAAGTACGCGGGCTCGCCGGTGGCGATCGTCAGCTTGCCCTCGGTGACGTAGGGGCTCTCGGTGGCATCCGGCTCACCCTCGGTGGCGGCGGGAGCGCAGGCGGCGAGCAGCAGGGCGGCGGTCGCGGCGAGCGCGGCGGCCGTGGTGGTGCGACGGGCGATGCGGGACATGAGGGCATCCAATCGACAGGGAACGGAAGGTGAAGGGTGCCTTCATTCTGCTATGCCGGGGCCCAGACACCGCACCCGGTGACGATCTGTTACGGGCGGGCAGTCAGGATGCGGAGCGCAGGATGGCGCAGGCTCAGACCCCGCGGGCTCAGACCCCGCCGGCTCAGACCCCGCCGCCTCCTCCACCGCCGCCACCGCCGCCTGACGAGCCGCCGCCCGACGAGCCGCCCGAGGAGCTCGACCCGGAGTAGCTCGACGACAGGGTCGAGCTGACGGAGCCGACCCCGGCGGCGAAGGCGCCGACCGAGAACGGGCGGCTGCTCGAGAACCAGGTCGGGCTCTGCCCGTCCTCGTAGAACTCGCCGAGCTCCTTCGCCCACTCCTTCTCATGGTTGGTGAGCACGGCCCAGGGCAGCAGCCGCTCGACGAGCTTCAGACGCTCGTCGCGACTCGTCGCGTCGATCGGCTCGCGCAGGGCGCCCTCCGGCGACTGCAGCACGCGCATGCGGTCGGCCTCGGCGAGCTCGATGTACCTCTCCAGACCCTTGAGATGGTCGACGATCTCGGCTCCCTCGGCGGTCAGCGGCTGCCGGTACAGGCAGCCCGCGACCACGAAGAAGGACAGGATGCCCACCGGGATGAGGAAGCCGCCCAGGTCGCCGCCGCGCCCCTCGTCGGTGACGAGGACGCCCGCGATGAAGGCGACGATCTGCGCCGCGATGACGAGGGCGGAGAGCCCGCCGGCGTGACGGGGCGCCACCGCGCTGCGCCAGCCGCGCTTCTGGTTCGCGGTCTGGATGCGCAGCAGCTGCTTCTGGATGGCGGTGCTGAGCGAGGTGTTCTGCGCGGTCAGCGTGTGCTCGGCGCCGCCGCTGAGGCTGCCGCCGAAGAACTTTCCGAGCAGGGCGCGCTCCTCCCCCTCGACGCCGAGCGCCGATTCGAGCCGCAACCGCCACGTCGAGCGCATCCCGAACCAGCCGCCCGGTGCCTCGATGATCGTGATCACGCGGCGCACGGCGAAGTCGACGAGCTGGCTCGCCACGGCGCGGGAGCGGCGCTTGGTGAGCACCGCGGCCTCGAGCAGGCTCACGCCCTTCGGCGGGAGGTACTCGGCGACGATCACGGGGCGGCCCGGAGCATCCCGATAGCGCGTCAGGCGCAGCACGACCGCCCAGATGGCCGTGATGACGGCCACGGCGACCCCCAGCAGCTGCAGCCAGGCCCAGGGGCTGGCGAGGTACGAGCGGTCGAAGAGCGTGAACGTGCCCGGCTCGAAGCCGATCGCGATGGTGACCGTCTGGAACGGCGCGATGGCGAGCTCGTCGACGGCGAAGGTGTCGCCGGTCAGCGTGATCGCGCAGCGATCGGTCGAACCGGCGTAGCCGCGGTAGCAGGCCTCCTGCCCGAGCAGAGCACTGCGCAGGCCGTCGTTGAGCACGACGCGGGCGGAGACGCGGGCGAACGGCTGCGCCCAGTCGGTGCCGTTCAGGTTCCAGTAGAACTCCTCGGCACCCGAGCTCTCGAAGAAGTCGACGACATCGCGCTGGCTATAGGTGATCACGTAGGTCTGCTCGCCGCGCACATACTGCCCCTCGGGCACTGCGGCGATCACGTCGACGATGCCGGAGCCATCCTCGACCTCGTAGGGTCGCGGATTGCCGTCCTCATCGGTCACCGAGATCACCCGCAGGCTCGTCGTCCGCCCCTGGTAGGTGGCGGGCAGCGAGCGGCGGATGCCGCGGTTCTGGTCGAACTCGGGGAACCGCGCGACGAGCGTCTCCGTCGTCAGCAGGGTCGCGTGGCCGTCGGCGTCGCGCCCGAGGCGATACTCGACGTCGAACGAGTCGAAGGTGAAGTCGTCGACGCCGGTGCGCACCGTGTCCAGCGTCGGCAGGCGCTCGACACTGACGGCGGCGAAGGCCTCCGTGCGCTCGACGGGACCGCTCGCGAGCGGGGTGGGCAGGGCTCCGCGCACGGCGACGACGACGGCGGCCACGATCAGGCCGAGCACGATCGAGCCGGCGATGGTCGGCAGCAGCAGTCGGCGCATGGCTCGACGCTACCCGCTGGCGGTGTTCCGCTGAAGGGTCGGCCTACGCTGGTGGTGTGGTCGCTGACGCCCTGCTGACGGATGCCGCTGCCGACGCCCGGGCGGTGGAGCGGCTGCGCGCGCTCGTGCGCATCCCCACGATCTCGCGCCCGACGAGCGGCCCCGGCCCCCGCGCCGACCGGGACGCGTTCGAGCGTTTCATCGCCGCCCTCCCCGAGCTGTACCCCCGCGTGCACGCCGCGCTCGAGCGCGAGCGACTCGGCGCCGACCCGGACGCCGAGGGCACCGTCGCCGGCCATGGCTACACCCTGCTCTACCGCTGGCCGGGCAGCGACCCGGCGGGCACGAGCAGCCCGACCGTGCTGATGGCGCATTACGACGTGGTGCCCGCCACCGCTGAGGGCTGGCAGCATCCGCCGTTCGCGGCCGAGCTGGTCGAGCACGAGGGCGAGCCGACCGTGTGGGGGCGCGGGGCGATCGACGACAAGGGCGCCCTGGCCGCGCTGCTCGAGGCGGTGGAGCGTCTGCTCGAGGCGGGGTTCACCCCGCGCCACGATGTGCTGCTGCTGTTCGGGCACGACGAGGAGGTCGCCGGCACGGGTGCGCGAGCCGTGGTGGCCGCGCTGCGCGAGCGGGGCATCCGCCCGTCGCTCGTGCTCGACGAGGGCGGCGCGATCGTCGAGGGCGTCTTCCCCGGGCTG
>JAIWOM010000018.1 GCA_020216895.1 Microcella sp. | reverse complement strand
ACGACGGGGGCGTCGGAGCCGAGCACGATGCGCGCGCCGGCGTCGAGCAGCGAGCGCAGCGCGAAGGCGCGGCCGGTACGTCCGGACCAGTAGCGCTCGGCCACGTCGCGGTCGTCCATCGCGTGCTCGGGCTGCACGCTCGCGGTCACGCCGAGCGCGGCGAAGCGGCCGAAGTCGGTCTCGTGCACGAGCTGCGCGTGCTCGATGCGGCCGCCGCGCCCGAGCTTGGCGAACACGTCGAGGGCGAGCTTGTTCGCGCCGTCGCCGATAGCGTGCACGGCGAGCTCGAACCCGGCCTCGCTCGCGCGGGCGAGCAGCGGGTGCAGGTCGCAGGGGGGAACGTTGAGGCGGCCGTAGGGCTCGGCGGGAGCATCCGGATACGGGTCGCAGCAGTAGGCGGTGCGGGTGTTCAGCGAGCCGTCGGTGATGACCTTGAGCGGGCCGACGGCGACGGTGCCGGCGACGGGGGTGCCGCTGCGCAGGCCGAGCGCGATCGCCTGGTCGAGGTGCTGCGGGTAGACGCCGAACTCGACGCGGAGGGCGTCGAAGCCGCGGGCGACGCGGCGCGCCCAGTCGTCGCGGTTCCAGCGCATCTCGAGGTCGACGATGCCGACCACACCGCGGCGGGCGGCCTCGGCGGCGGCGTCGGCGACCCACTGGTCGAGCTCGTCGTCGGTGGTGCTGTCGAGACGCGAGGTGGGGGCGAAGGCCGCGTCCTCGCGCAGCACGCCCTCGTGGGCTTCGGGCGAGTCGCCGTCGACCCCGAAGTGCACGAGGGCGGCGCTGTTGACCCAGACGCAGTGCACGTCGGCGCTGATCAGCACGATGGGCCGGTCGCTCGACACCTGGTCGAGCAGGGCGGCGGTCGGCGCGTCGGGCCAGAGCGCGTCGCGGAAGCCGACGCCGACGACGACCGCGTCGCGCGCCTCGCCGCTGCCGATGGCCGAGCGCACGATCGCCGCCGCCTCGGCCGCGCTCTCCGCGCCCCCGAGGTCGATGCGGCGCCGGTGCTGCGCCCACTGGGTCATGTGCACGTGCTCGTCCCACAGCGCGGGCATGATGAAGCGGCCCTCGAGGTCGATCTCGCCGTCGCCGAGCTCGGCACCTCCCAGACCGGCGGGCAGGATGCCCACGATCACCCCGTCGTCGATCAGGAGGTCGATCGGCTCGTGGCCGCCGAGCGGGCGCGCATTACGAATCGCGCGGATCATGGACTCTCCTCATCTCGCGGGCCAGGCCGGGGTGGGCGTACGGGCCCTCGCCCTCGAGTGCGGCGACGATACGGTCGACGACCTCGGGGGTCTTGTTCTGGCTGAGCTTGGCGCGCGCGTCGAATCGGGAGACGCGCAGTCGCACCCCGATCGTGCCGCGGGCGACACGTCGAGAATACTCCGGGTCGAGGTGCAGGCCGCGCGGCTCGTCGACGTGCTGCTCGAAGTGGTTCGTGAGGTGATCGAGGGCCGCGATGTTCTCCTCGTCGCTGAGGATCTCGGGGGTTCCCCACAGGTGCGCGGTCACGTGGTTCCAGGTCGGGATGATGTCGCCGGGCGCGTACCAGCTGGGCGAGATGTAGCCGTGCGGGCCCTGCGCGATGAGCATCGCCTCGTGCCGGCCGAGCTCGTGCGCCTCCTCGTCGGGGCGGCCAAGGTGCCCGATCAGCACGATGTCGTCACCGGTCGAGGCCTGCTCGTCGAGGAGGAAGGCGTAGTGCGAGGCGACCAGGCCCGTCGCGGTGTGCGACACGATCGTCATCCACGGATTCTCGCGGATCAGCCGGCGCACCTCCTCCGGGTCGGTCAGCAGGTAGTGCGGCGTGTGACGCATCAGCGGCCCTCCTGGCAGCTCGGGCACCAGTAGAGCTTGCGCCCCGCGGCGATCTCGAGGGCGATGTTCGTGCGGCAGATGCGGCACGGCAGCCCCTCGCGCTTGTAGACCCAGTGCCGGTCGGCACGATTGCGCAGGGCCGCGCGGTAGCCCTCCTCGTCGAGGCCGTCCATGGTGAGCATCTGCCCGGTCTCGACGCCGACGCCGAGCAGGTAGCTCCAGTCGCGCCACAGGTCGCGCAGCAGGTCCTCCGAAAGCGACGAGCCCGGCGTGTGCGGGTCGAGCCGCGCCCGGAAGAGGATCTCGGCGCGGTACACGTTGCCGATGCCGCTCACCACCGACTGGTCCATGAGCTGCAGGCCGATCGGGGTGCGGCGCTTGCGCACGCGCTCCACGAATCGTTCCTCCCCCACCTTTGCGTCATCGACGAGCGGGTCGGGGCCGAGCGCGTCGATGACGGCCTGCACCCCGGCGGGGTCGAGCACCTCGCACGCGGTCGGCCCGCGCAGGTCGGCGACCGCGCGCTCGGTGAGCAGCCGCACGCGCACCTGACCGATCGGCTCGGGCGGGAAACCCTCGAGGGCGGCGTCCTCGATGGCGCTCTCCTTCTCGGCCTCGGCCATGCGCAGACGGGTGCGCCGCGGGGCTCCGATCGAGGCGAGCGAGGATTCGTGCTCGCCGACGACCGTCGTGCGGGCATCCCGTGCCGCATCGGCGGCGGCCGCGACGGCATCAGAATCGGTGCCGCGCTGGTTCGTCTGCCCCATGCGGCCGCCCGCCGAGCGCTGCGTCGCGTCTTGCGTGACAGAGCCAGCGAAGTCCCACGCGCCGTAGATGCCGAGGTGCACCCGCAGCCAGAGGGCGTGGTCGAACTCGAGGAACATCTGCTTACCGACGGCCTTCGACGCGGTCATCGTTCGCCCGTCGAGCAGTGCCGCCCCGTCGGCGAAGCGGCCCTGCGGCGAGCTCACGTGCACACGCTCGCCGACGAAGTGCCGCGCGAACTGCCGCGCGATGCGGTGGACGGAGTGGCCTTCGGGCACGGCGCCCTAGACGATCTCGTGCCCGGCGATCTGGCCGGTGGTCTCGTACTCGGCGAGCTGCGCGATGCGGCGCGCGTGGCGCTCCTCGCCCGTGAAGGGCGTGCCGATGAAGAGGTCGATGAAGCGCAGCGCCTCGTCGACCGTGTGCTGGCGTGCGCCGATCGCGATGACGTTGGCATCGTTGTGCTCGCGGGCGAGGGTCGCGGTCGCGTCGCTCCACACCAGGGCGGCGCGGATGCCCTGCACCTTGTTCGCCGCGATCTGCTCGCCGTTGCCCGAACCGCCGAAGACGATGCCGAGCGCCGCGACGCCCGCCGCCTGGTCGCGCGCGACGGCGCGCGCGGCGTTGATGCAGAAGCTCGGGTAGTCGTCGAGCGGGTCGTACGACTGCGGCCCGTGGTCGTGCACCTCGTGCCCCTGCGCGGCGACGTGCTCGCGCACCGTCTGGCTGAACTCGAGGCCGGCGTGATCGGTCGCCACGTGGATGCGCATGGGTCGAGTCTACGAGCGTCGGGACCTTGTGCCCCTTTCGTCGAGCGCTCCTCAGTGCCAGCCTGGGGGCACCACCGAACGAGAGGAGTCACCATGACTCGCACGTACGTCGTCACCGGCGCCGCCAGCGGCATCGGGGCCGCGACCGCCGCCCTGCTCACCGGGCAGGGCCACCGCGTCATCGGGGTCGACCTGCATGACGCCGACGTCACCGTCGACCTCACCACGCTCGAGGGGCGCGCCGCGCTCGTCACCCACGTCACCGAGCTGAGCGGCGGGCGCATCGACGCGATCGTCGCTAACGCCGGTCTCGCCACCGAGTCGACCGCGACCGTCGCGGTCAACTACTTCGGCGCGCTCGCCACGCTCGACGGGCTGCGGCCGCTGCTGGCGGGCTCGGATGCTCCGCGCGCGTCAGCGACCGCGTCGATGGCCTCGCTCTTCCCGGTCGACGACGCGCTCGTCGACGCATGCCTCGCCCACGACGAGCCGGCCGCGCTGCACCGCGCGCAGCAGCTGCTCGACGAGGGGCAGGGCGGCCTGATCTACGGGTCGACCAAGCGCGCGCTGGCCCGGTGGATCCGCCGCAACGCGGCGACGCCCGAGTGGGCCGGGGCGGGCATCCCGCTCAATGCGGTCGCCCCCGGAGTCATCCGCACGGCGATGACCGAGCAGTTCACGTCGACGGAGGAGGCCGAGAAGGCGATCCTGCAGATGGTGCCGATGCCGCTCAACGGCATCGCCGACGCGCCCGTCGTGGCGAACCTCATCGCGTTCTTGACGAGCGTCGAGAACTCGCACCTCTGCGGTCAGGTCGTCTTCGTCGACGGCGGCAGCGACGTGGTGATTCGCGGCGACTCGACCTGGTAGGACAGTGGGCTGCTCGGGGCGCTACGCGATGTGTCAGGTCGCGGTCACGCGATGTAGATCTTGCGGAGCGTCTCGAGCACCCGCCACTCGGTCTCCTCGCCGTCGTCGAGGCGGCCGACCGAGCCGGCGCGCAGCTCGACCTCGGAGCCGTCACCGCGGCGCAGGATGGCGTGCCCGCGCAGCACGATGAACACCTCTTCGACCTCGACGTCGGTGACGGTGCCGGGCGTGATCTCCCACACCCCGACCTCCCAGTCGTCGAGCTCGGTGAGGGCGGCGATACCCGTGGTGGGCGAGCCCTCGACGACCTGTTCGGCGTCGACGGGCTCGTGCTCGAGTTCGAGCTCGAGGGCCTGCAGCACCGTTGCTGCGTCGAGGGGAAGGGTCACGAGTCGAACCCTAGCCCCACGGCGTCGAGCGTGCGCAGGAAGGCATTTCTCTTTCCCGAATTGTGATCTGCGCGGTCGAGCGCCCAGCGCACTGACTGCACGGCCGGGTAGGTGGCCGGCTCGGGCGGGAAGGGCAGCGGCATGCTGCGCACCATGTCGAGCGAGGTGCGCTCGGTGGTCTCGCCGGCGAGCTGGTCGAGCATGACGTTCGCCGCGAAGCGGGTGGCGGCGACCCCGAGGCCGGTGAAGCCCGCCGAGTAGGCGACGCGGCCCTGGTGCGCGATCGCGTGGAACGCGCAGAAGCGGCTGCACGTGTCGATGACGCCCGCCCAGCGGTGCGTGAAGCGCACGCCCTCCAGTTGCGGGAAGGTCGTAAAGAAGTGGCTCGCAAGCCGCTCGTACGACTCGCGGCGGTCGTCGTACTCCGGGCGGATGCGCCCGCCGAAGTGGTAGATCGCGTCGTATCCACCCCACAGGATCCGGTTGTCGGCACTGAGGCGGTAGTAGTGGAACTGGTTGGCGCTGTCGGCGACGCCCTGCCGACCCTGCCACCCGATCGACGCGAGCTGCGCATCCGTCAGCGGTTCGGTCATGAGCACGTAGTCGTAGACCGGCACGGTGTGCAGGCGGTAGCGCTTGAGCAGCGATGGAAAGGCGTTGGTGGCGAGCGCCACCCGTGCGGCACGAACAGCACCCTCGCGCGTGCGCAGCTCGATGGCGTCCCGCTCGGCGCGCAGGTCGAGCACCGGGGTGCCCTCGAAGACCTCGACGCCGGCATCGAGCACGGCACCGAGCAGAGAATCGGCGAGCTTTCCGGGATGCACGAGCGCCGTATCCCGCACCGACCACAGCCCGCCCTCATAGGTGGGCGAGTTGATCTGCGCGCGCATCGCGGCGGCGTCGTAGAACAGCTCGTGCTCGCCGTCGTGGGCGGCCTCGAGCGCGGCCACCTGGTAGCTCTCGGTCGCAACGGCGAAGGAGCCGACGCGCTCGAAGTCGCAGTCCCAGCGCTCGGCCTCGACCGTGGCCTGGATCTCGTCGAGGTTCTGCATGCCGAGCCGGTCGAGCGTGGCGAGCTCGTCGGGGAACCGGGTCTCGCCGTTTTTGGCGCCGTGGGTGAGGGTGGCTTCGACGAAGCCGCCGTTGCGACCGCTGGCCGCCCAGCCGATGCGCTTGCCCTCGAGCAGCACGACGCGGACGTCGGGGTTGCGGCGCTTGGCGAGCAGGGCCGTCCAGAGCCCGGTGTAGCCGCCGCCGACCACGGCGAGGTCGGCCTGCACGGTCGCGGCGAGCGCCGGACGGACGGGGCGCTCGGGCAGGTCGTCGAGCCAGAACGGCTGCAGCCGCGAGCCCTCGAGGCTCTCGGTGATGAGGCGGGCGTCGGGTCGCTGGCGCTCGAAGACGGTGGTGTGCATGTCTCCATCGTGCCATGAGTTGTCCATTTGGACAATAAGGAATCTCGGCGTCGCAGCCGACTTAGACTGGCGACCGTGCCGAACCTCGAGCCCGCCGTCGCGAGCCCCGACGCGGAGGACGTCGCGCGGGCCGCCTTCCGCGCCCGCGCCGAGGCCGAGGCCCCGCGCATGGCAATCCTTCTCACCCAGCTCTACGGCACCGCCGACGCCCTGCCCGGCCTGATGGCCGTGCTCGCCGAGCACTGGCAGCAGCGCTCCCCCGCCCTGCGGGCCCTCGACGACCAGCGCCTGGCCGACCCCGACTGGTTCCAGTCGAACCGCATGCTCGGCGGCGTCTGCTACGTCGACCGCTGGGCGGGCGACCTCGAGGGCGTGCGGGCGCGCATCCCGTACTTCCGCGAGCTGGGCCTCACCTACCTGCACCTCATGCCGCTGTTCGCGGCGCCCGCCGAGAACAGCGACGGCGGCTACGCGGTGTCGAGCTACCGCGAGGTCAACCCCGCCCTCGGCACGATGGAGCAGCTGCAGAGCCTCGCCGCCGAGCTGCACGACAACGGCATCGCGCTCGTGCTCGACTTCATCCTCAACCACACTTCCAACGAGCACGCGTGGGCGAAGCGCGCGCTGGCCGGCGAGAAGCAGTTCGAGGACTACTACTGGGTCTTCCCCGACCGCACGATGCCCGACCAGTTCGAGCAGCACGTGCGCGAGATCTTCCCCGACAACCACCCCGGCTCGTTCGTGCCGATGCCCGACGGCAGTGGCCGCTGGGTGTGGGCGACCTTCCACGACTTCCAGTGGGATCTCAACTACTCCAACCCCGCGGTGCTGGCCGCCATGGTGGGCGAGATGCTGTTCCTCGCCAATCAGGGTGTGGACATCCTGCGCATGGACGCGGTCGCGTTCATCTGGAAGCGGCTCGGCACCGCCTGCGAGAACCTGCCCGAGGCGCACGTGCTCATCCAGCTGTTCACGGCGGCCCTGCGCGTCGCGGCGCCCGCGGTGATGTTCAAGAGCGAGGCGATCGTGCACCCCGACCAGGTGGTCGAGTACATCTCGGTCGAGAAGTGCCGCATCAGCTACAACCCGCTGCAGATGGCGCTGATCTGGAACTCACTGGCGACGCGCGATGGGCGGATGCTGCAGCAGGCACTCGACCGCCGCCACACTCTGCCCGCCGGCACCGCGTGGGTCAACTACGTGCGCAGTCACGACGACATCGGCTGGACGTTCGCCGATGAAGACGCCGCCGAGCTCGGCATCGACGGATTCGACCACCGCCGGTTCTTGAACAGCTTCTACGTCAACCGTTTCGCGGGCAGCTTTGCCCGGGGCATCCCGTTTCAAGACAACCCGAAGACCGGCGACTGCCGCATCTCGGGCACGACTGCCTCACTTGCCGGCCTCGAGGCGGGCGATGCGGGGGCGATCGACCGCATTCTGCTCGCCCACTCGATCGTGCTGTCGACGGGCGGCATTCCGCTCATCTACCTGGGCGACGAGGTCGGCCAGCTGAACGACCCGCACTGGGCCGACGACCCGAGCCAGGCCGACGACAGCCGCTGGGCGCACCGCCCGCACTACCCCGCCGCGCTCTACGCGCAGCGCACCGACCCGACGACGACCGCCGGCCGCCTCTACGCCGGCCTGCAGCACCTCATCACCGTGCGCCGCGCCACCCCCGAGTTCGCCGGCAACACCCTCATCGGCTTCGACGCCAAGAACCCGCACATCATCGGCTACCAGCGCCCCGGCCCCCGCGGCCCCGTCGTCTGCCTCGTCAACGTCGCCGACGACCCGCAGCCCATCGCCGCGCTGACGCTCTCGGGTCTGCCCGCGGTGATGACCGATCTGCTGACGGATGCCCGCCACGACCTCCGCGCCGGCCTCACCCTCCCCGCCCACGGCGTGGTGTGGTTGCGCGGCTAGGCTGAATGCGCGCGGCCACGAGCCGCGCATCCCTCGTACCGCGCCCCAAGGAGGCTGCCGCTGTGCCCGCTGAGAACCTGACCCGTATCGAAGCGCAGCAGCGCTCCGCCATCGTCTCGACCGAGAGCTACGACGTCGCGCTCGACCTGACGACCGGGGAGGAGGAGTTCAGGTCGACGTCGACCGTCACTTTCACCGCCACGGCCGGGGCGAGCACCTTCATCGATGCGATCACCCGCACGGTGCACAGCGTCACGCTCAACGGGGTCGAGCTCGACGCGGCCGCGGTGGCCGACGGCACGCGCATCCAGCTCGACGGGCTCGCCGAGCACAACGTGCTCACCGTCGTCGCCGACCACGAGTACACCAACACGGGCGAGGGCCTGCACCGCTTCGTCGACCCGGTCGACGGCGAGGTGTACCTCTACTCGCAGTTCGAGGTGCCCGACAGCCGCCGCGTGTTCGCCGTGTTCGAGCAGCCCGACCTGAAGGCGACGTTCCGCTTCACGGTCACGGCGCCGGCCAGCTGGGTCGTCGTCTCCAACGCCCCCGTCGAGAGCCGCATCGAGGACGGCGACGCCGCCACGACCGTCTTCCAGACCACGAAGCGCATCGCGAGCTACATCACCGCGATCATCGCCGGCCCGTACCAGAGCGTGCACAGCGAGCTGACGAGCGCCGACGGCCGCACCATCCCGCTCGGAATCTACGCGCGCGCGAGCCTCTTCGAGCACCTCGACGCCGACTACATCTTCGACATCACTCGCAAGGGCTTCGCCTACTTCGAGGGCAAGTTCGGCTTCCCGTATCCGTTCGAGAAGTACGACCAGCTGTTCGTGCCCGAGTTCAACGCGGGCGCCATGGAGAACGCGGGCGCCGTCACCTTCACCGAGGTCTACGTCTTCCGCAGCAAGGTCACCGACGCGGTCAAGGAGCGCCGCGTCGTGACGATCCTGCACGAGCTCGCCCACATGTGGTTCGGCGACCTCGTCACCATGACCTGGTGGAACGACCTGTGGCTCAACGAGTCGTTCGCCGAGTGGGCGTCGACCATCGCCACCGCCGAGGCCACCGAGTGGCGCGAGGCGTGGACGACCTTCCAGGCCGTGGAGAAGAGCTGGGCCTACCGGCAGGACCAGCTGCCGTCGACCCACCCCGTCGTCGCGACCATCAACGACCTGGAGGACGTGCAGGTCAACTTCGACGGCATCACCTACGCCAAGGGCGGCAGCGTGCTCAAGCAGCTCGTCGCCTGGGTGGGCGAAGAGGCCTTCTTCGCCGGGGTGGGCCAGTACTTCCAGAAGCACGCCTGGGGCAACACCGAGCTCACCGACCTGCTGACCGAGCTGGAGGCCACGAGCGGGCGCGAGCTCGCATCCTGGTCGAAGAAGTGGCTCGAGACCGCCGGCGTCAACACGCTGCGTCCCGAGGTCACCGTCGACGACGCCGGGGTCATCACCGGCTTCGCCGTGCTGCAGAGCGCGCACCCCGACTACCCGACGATTCGCCCGCACCGCATGGCGATCGGCTTCTACGACCGGGTGGATGGTGCGCTCACGCGCACCCACCGCCTCGAGCTCGACGTCGACGGCGAAAGCACCGACGTGCCCGAGCTCGTGGGTCGGAGCCGCCCCGACCTCATTCTGCTCAACGACGACGACCTCGCCTACGCGAAGATCCGCCTCGACGACGCCTCGCTCGCCGTGGCCATCGAGCACCTCGCCACCATCAGCGACCCGCTCGCGCGCTCGCTCGTGTGGGGCTCGGCGTGGGATTCGACGCGCGACGCCGAGACCGCCCCGCGCGACTACGTGCGCCTCGTGCTCGGCAACATCGCGCACGAGACCGAGTCGACGACGGTGCGCACCACGCTCACGCAGCTGCTCACCGTCGCCCGCATGTACGTCGACCCGGCCGCGCGCCCCGGCGTGATCGCCGAGATCGGCGACGCGCTGTGGACACTCGCGCAGCAGGCCGAGGCCGGCAGCGACAGCCAGTTCCAATTCGTGAAGTTCTTCGCCAACGTCGCCAGCACGCCGGCGCACGTCGAGGTGCTGCGCGGGCTGCGCGACGGCTCGATCACCCTGCCCGGCGTCGAGATCGACACCGACCTCGAGTGGGAGCTGCTGGAGGGCCTTGCGCTCAACGGCGCCGCATCCCGCGCCGACATCGATGCCGCGCTCGAGCGCGACCACACCTCGAACGGCCAGCAGGCGGCCGCCCGTGCCGCGGCCTCGCTGCCCGGTGCCGACGACAAGCGCGTCGCCTTCGACTCGCTGGTCGCGCGCGACGAGCTACCGAACGTCGTCGTGCGCATGACGACGATGGGCTACACGCACGTCAACGACCCGGCCTCGCTCGAGGGGCTCGTGCAGCCGTACTTCGACGCGCTGACCGAGATCTGGTCGAGCCGCACGCACGCGATCGCCGAGTACATCGTGCTGGGCCTGTACCCGGCGCCGCTGGCCTCGCAGGGCCTCGTGGATGCGACGCGCGCGTGGCTCGACGCCCACACCGACGCGGCTCCCGCGCTGCGGCGCCTCGTGTCCGAGAACCTCGCCGGCGTCGAGCGCGCCCTCGCTGCCCAGGCCCGCGACCGGGTGTAGCGCATGCGCGCGACGGAGACGGGCACGGGCACGGGGGCGAACGTCGACTGGACTGCCGGATGGCAGGGCATCATCGAGTTCTTCATCACCTACGAGCCGGCGTTTCGCATTGTCGGTGTGATCGTCGGCGCGGCCGTGCTGCGCTGGGTGCTCGGCGTGATCATCCGGCGCGTGGTCGACCGCGTGGTGTCGGGGGTCAAGAAGTCGCAGAACGTCGAGAACACCGTCGAGCTCAGCGCGGCACCGCTCATGGCGGTGCGGGTGGTGCAGCGCACGCGCACGATGGGCACGGTGCTGAACAACCTCGCCACGTGGACGATCGTGTCGGTCGCGTTCGTGCTGGTGCTCGGCGAGCTGAACTTCTCGGTCACCGCGCTCATCGCCTCCGCCGGCATCCTCGGCGCGGCCCTCGGCTTCGGCGCGCAGAACGTCGTGAAAGACATGCTGAACGGCCTGTTCATCGTCTTCGAAGACCAGCTCGGTGTGGGTGACATCGTCGAGCTGCAGTCGACCCAGGGCCCGGTCAGCGGTGTCGTCGAGACCGTCGGGGTGCGCGTCACGCAGGTGCGCGACGTGCACGGCACCCTCTGGTTCGTACGCAACGGCGAGATCGTCACGGTCGGCAACAAGTCGCAGGGCTGGGCCCGCGTCATCATCGACCTGCCGGCGCCCTACACCTCCGACGTCGATGCGGTGCAGGAGGTCATGCTGCGTACCGCCAACGAGCTGGCGGCCGAGCCCGAGTACCGGCGCAAGGTGCTCGAGAAGCCCGAGATCTGGGGCATCGAGTCGATCTCGGCCGAAGCTCTCGTGATCCGCCTGGTGATGAAGGTGCGCACCGCCGACCAGTTCGACATCGCCCGGGTGCTGCGGCTGCGCCTGAAGCTCGCCCTCGACCAGCTGGGCGTTGCCGTGCCGTCGCTGAACCGCATCGTCATGGACGGCATCGACGCCCGCGAAGTCGCCCGCCGCCCCGCCAAGCCGGTGACCCCGCCGGAGGACAGCGACCTGTGAGGGTCGCCGTCGTCGCCATCAGGACCGGAGAGGAGTGACCGATGGTCGAGCTCGGCCAGCGCACTGGTGACCACCCGCAGAGCACGTTCTTCGAGCAGGTCGGCGGGCACGCCACCTTCGACCGTCTCGTACGCCGCTTCTACGACGGCATCGCCGACGACCCCGTGCTGAAGCCGATGTACCCGGAGGGCGACATGGAGGGCGCGATCTGGCGCCTCACCGCCTTCCTCGAGCAGTACTGGGGTGGGCCGGGAACGTACAGCGAGCAGCGCGGGCACCCGCGGCTGCGGATGCGCCACAACCCGTTCCACGTCAACCCCGACGCTCGCGACCGCTGGCTGGGCCACATGCGCGTCGCTGTCGACGAGCTGCAGTTGCCGCCCTTGCACGAGGCCGCGCTCTGGGATTACCTGGAACGAGCCGCTTTCGCCATGGTCAACACCTTCGAGGAGACCCCGTGACCGACACTCCGTCTGACGCCGCGCCCTACTCGCAGCCCGAGCCCTACCGCCCGCAGCAACCGGCGGCCGACCTGAAGGCCCCGCCCGGCACCGACCCGAGCACGCCGTGGATCTGGCTGATCCTGCTCGTGCCGATCGTGCAGACCCTGCCCGTCTTCCTGCTCGACTGGGCGGGCTTCGTGGAGGCCGCGATTCTCGACCCGACGGGCACGAGCACCACCGCGCTCTTCGCCGACCCCGCTTACCTCGCGGTCGTCGCACTCGGCTGGATCGGCACGGCCGCGATGATCGGGTTCGCCTACCTCGACTGGCGCGAGCTGAACCGTCGTGGCGTGCCGCAGCCGTTCCACTGGGCGTGGATCTTCCTCACCCTCGTCATCAGCTTCGCCGTCTACACGATCGGTCGCGCCGTCGTCGCCTACCGCCGCACCGGCACCGGGCTGTCGGTGATGTGGGCGACCATCGGCGTGCTCGTCGGCGGCTTCATCGTCGCCATGGTGTTCGCGATCGTGCTCGTGCAGCAGGTCATCGACGCCCTCTCGGCCGTCCCGTTCAGCTAGGAGATCCCGCGTGAGCACAATGGCGTGCGATGCGATCATCGTGGGAGCCGGTCTCGCCGGCCTTGTGGCCGCCGCTGAGCTGGTGGATGCGGGCAAACGCATCACGATCGTCGACCAGGAGCCCGAGGCGACGTTCGGCGGTCAGGCGTGGTGGTCGTTCGGCGGGCTGTTCCTGGTCGACAGCCCCGAGCAGCGGCGGATGGGCATCCGCGATTCTCTCGAGCTGGCCCGGCAGGACTGGGCCGGCACCGCCGGATTTGACCGACCGGAGGACGACCAGGCGCGGGCGTGGGCGGATGCGTACCTCGCGTGGGCCGCGGGCGAGAAGCGCGCCTGGCTGAAGCAGAAGGGCATCGGGCTGTTCCCGGTCGTCGGCTGGGCCGAGCGCGGCGGTGACACGGCCACGCGGCACGGCAACTCGGTGCCGCGCTTCCACATCGTGTGGGGCACGGGCCCGGCCATTCTCGAGCCGTTCATCGCGACGGTCAGGAGCGGGGTCGAGGCGGGGCTCGTGACGCTGCTGTTCCGGCACCGGGTCGACGCGCTCACCGTCACCGACGGGCGCGTGGTGGGCGTCAGCGGCAGCGTGCTCGCACCCGACGCGGCCGAGCGCGGCGCGCCGTCGAACCGCGACGTGGTCGGCGAGTTCGCGCTCACGGCCGACGCGGTCGCTATGGCGACCGGCGGCATCGGCGGCAACCACGACCTCG
>JAIWOM010000017.1 GCA_020216895.1 Microcella sp. | reverse complement strand
CGTGCAGCAGCAGCAGCTCGGGGTCTGTGCCGCCAGAGCGCTCCGCGGCCTCGGCGAGCCGGGCCACGAGGTCGAAGTCGTCCGCCAGCAGGGCCAGCCGGGCCGCGTCGGTCAGCAGGCCCGCGTCGCCCGGGGCGCCGGCATCGAGCCGCCACGTCGCGATGCGCACCGCGTCGGCCTCGCGGTCGTTCGACCCCTCGGCGCGGCTGACGTGATCGAGCAGGAGGTCGATGCGCCGCAGCGTCGGCACCGCCTGCCGCATGGCGGCGGCGTACTGCGGGTGGGCGATCGCCGCCACGTAGCGGTGCACCTCCGGTCGCACCGTCACCAGTTGTGCCTGCTCGAGCCGGTCGAGCGCCGCGCGCAGCGCCGGCTCGACGATGTGCGCCACCGGGATCGTCTGGCACACGGCGAGACGCTCCATGACCTCGCGGGCGGCCGGGTCGAGCTCCCCGAGCCGGGCGGCGATGAGCTCGTCGAGCGCGCGCGATCCTCCCGGAACCCCGGTCAGCAGCCAGGTGCCGTGCTGCTCGGTGAGCGCACCGGTGCGGAGCGCGTTCGCAACCAGCTCCCGCACGAACAGCGGATTCCCGCCCGAGGCTCCGTGCAGTGCGACCGTCGTCTGGTGGGCGACCGTTCCGCCGAGCACCGCGGGCAGCAGCGCGTCGAGGTCGTCGACGCTCAGCGGCTGCAGGGCGATGCGCAGGGCGCGGTCGGAGGTCCAGAGAGCGACGAGCGGGTCGGGCAGCGGCTCGCCGTCGCGCACCGTGGCGAGCAGGGCGATGGCTCCCGCGGCGGCCAGCTGCGACAGCACCGCGATCGAGAGCGTGTCGAGCTGGGGTGCGTCATCGACCACCACGAGCAGCGGTCCCTCCCGGCCGCGCTCGGCGGCCAGGTCGCGGGTGAAGCCCATCAAGGTCGCGGTGTCCGTGCCGATGCGGGTGA
This sequence comes from Microcella sp., assembly GCA_020216895.1. GTDB lineage: Bacteria > Actinomycetota > Actinomycetes > Actinomycetales > Microbacteriaceae > Microcella. Next base: position 12,489 of record JAIWOM010000017.1, on the reverse strand, counting down.
TGTCCTGCCGAGTCGCGCCCATGAGCGGGATCAGTGCCGCCAGCGGGACATCCGACAGGCTCGCGCTGGCCATCACACGGTTGATCCGCCAGCCCTCCGATTCGAGCCGCTCGGCGGCCTCGGTGGCGAGCCGCGTCTTGCCGACGCCAGCCTCGCCCGAGAGCACCACGAGCGCGAGTCCGTCGACCGCGAGGGCGGCGCGGGTCTGGGCGAGCATCCCGTCGCGCCCGACCATCGGCCACGCGCCCGGCAGGCCTGTCGGCGCGGCGGGCGGGGGAGGGGTCATCGCGGGGCGCGTCCTTCATGACGAGCGGATGCGCGCTGTGGCCGAGCGCGTCCTCGAAGTGTACTCAGCACTCCCGCCGTCGCGGGAGGCCCAACTGAGTAATCGGCCGACCGGAGTTGAGCAACCGTTGCCCATCACCGAGCCGTGCCGCTCGACGACTCTGAGATCGCGCCGCTGAACGGCGCCGCCACCACCCCGGTAGCCATCCCTCCCGATCTCGACAGAAAGCGATTCCGATGCACACCACCGCCCCGGCCCTCCCGGTCGAGCTTCCCCCGCACCATCTGCCCATCCCGCGCGTCCTCGCCGCCCTCGCGGTCACCGCCGTCGTCGCGGCCTCCGCCCTCGTCGGCGTCGCCGCCCCGGCCTCGGCCGAGGGTGAGAACGTCATCCCGGTTGCCGTCGACGACGCCTACACGACCGCGATGAGCACGCAGCTCGTCGTGGCCAACCCCGGATTCCTCGCCAACGATGTCGACCCCGACTCGACGCTGACGCTGTTCACCGTCAACTCGGCGGGCATCGCCGGCACGGTCTTCTCGAACAACGGTGGCGGCTTCACCTACAACCCGACGCCCGGCTTCACCGGCACGACCTCCTTCCAGTACCGCGCGCTGGAGGTCGGAACGAACCAGTTCAGCGACTGGGCCACGGTCACGATCATCGTGGAGCCGCCGGCCGTGCCGAACGCGGTCCCGGTGACGGTCGCCGACAGCTACACGACCCCGTACGAGACGCCCCTGGTCGTCACCGCGGTCGACGACCTGCTGCTGAATGACTCGGACGCGGACGGCGACGCGATCGTCGCGGTCTCGAACTGGGTGGCCTCGGTCGGAACCCTCTCGTCGTACAGCGACCAGGGCACGTTCACGTACACGCCGCCGGCCGGCTTCTCCGGTGAGGCGACCTTCACCTACCGCGCCTTCGACCACAAGGCGCAGGGCAACCTGGTGACGGTCACCATCACGGTGCTGCCGCCCGTCGAGCCGGTGGTCAACACGCCCCCCGTCGGCGGCGATGACTGGTTCTTCGTCACGCCTGGTCAGAACTATTCGCTCAACGGCACTGCTGTGCTGGCGAACGACAGCGATGTCGACGGCGACCCGATCACCGCGCAGTGGGTCAACACTCTGCCGGGCGATTCCGTCCTGTCGCTCAACGGATCCATCGCGTGGAGCGTCCCCGCCGACTTCTGCGGTGTGTTCGAGCTGCAGTACCGACCGTTCGACGGCGTCGACGCGGGCAACCTCACGACGATCGAGCTCCGCGCCTACTCCGAGGAGATCGACGCGATCCTCGAATGCGGCGACCCGGTTCCGGTGCTCAACAGCGCTCCCGTCGCCGTCGATGATGCCCACTCGGTGCAGCCCGGCCAGACGCTCACGGTGGCCGCCATCTCCGGTGTCCTCAGCAACGACGCCGATGCCGATGGTGATGACCTGACGGCGACCCTCGTCGCGGCGCCGGTCATCGGCAGCGGCTTCGTGCTCGACGCGGCGGGCAGCTTCACGTGGATGGCCCCGGCCGGCTTCTGCGGCGAGACGACCTTCACGTACGTGGCCGCCGATGCCACCAGCGAGAGCGCGGTCGCCACCGTCCGCATCATCGCCAGCGATGAGCGGGGCGAGGTCTCGTGCCCCGATGACGAGGACGGCGAGGGTGGGCCGACCGACCAGCCCGGCTCGCCGACCATTCCGACCCTTCCCGAGCCGACCGAGCCGGAGACGCCGAGCGGCGACCCCGACCTCACCGACCAGCCCGCCACCCCCGGTCGCGACAGCCTCGCGTACACCGGCGCGGCCGAGGTGCTGCCCGGAATCGGCTGGGGGGCGCTCCTGACCCTCATGCTCGGGCTCGGACTCGTCGCGCCCCGGGTCCGCGGGAGCCGCGACCACGCCTGAGCCCGGTCGACCGCGCGGGGCGGGGATGCTCGAGACGGGCATCCCCGCCCCGTCATGTCTGCCGGGCCCCATGTCGCGGGGCGCCGGTCGCGCGGTTATAGCGCAGCGAGCCGCGATGGTCAAGAAACAGACTGGACACGACCGCAGGAGCGCCCCTAGTATTGAGGTTTGCGCTCCCATGTCTGATCTGCCGCCATATGGCGGGCGGCGATCGTGCCCCGAGTATAGCGGCGGGGCGGATTCCTCATGCGGGAATCCCCACGGGTCCGGCGCGTCCATTCGACCGCATTCACCTGTCGACGTCCGACAGAACCCGGGCTCTCGGGCCCCACGGAGGTTAGTTCCTTGGCTGCTGCGCGCACCGCTAAGAATTCCCAGTCCCCCAAGAACGGCCGCACCGCATCGCGGCTCTCGTTCGCCAAGATCAGCGACACCCTGACGGTCCCCGACCTCCTGGCGCTGCAGACCGAGAGCTTCGACTGGCTCGTCGGCGGCGACGCGTGGAAGGAGCGGCTCGCCGAGGCGCAGGCCGCCGGCCGCAGCGACGTGCCGAGCAAGAGCGGGCTGGAGGAGATCTTCGAGGAGATCTCCCCGATCGAGGACCTGGGCGAGACCATGCAGCTCTCGTTCACGAACCCCTACCTCGAAGAGCAGAAGTACTCGATCGACGAGTGCAAGGAGCGCGGCAAGACCTACGCCGCGCCGCTCTACGTCGAGGCCGAGTTCATGAACCACATGACCGGTGAGATCAAGACCCAGACGGTCTTCATGGGCGACTTCCCGCTCATGACCGAGAAGGGCACCTTCATCATCAACGGCACTGAGCGTGTCGTCGTGTCGCAGCTCGTGCGCTCTCCCGGTGTCTACTTCGAGCGTCAGATCGAGAAGACGACCGACAAGGACGTCTACACCGCCCGCATCATCCCCAGCCGCGGCGCCTGGCTCGAGTTCGAGGTCGACAAGCGCGACCAGGTCGGCGTGCGCATCGACCGCAAGCGCAAGCAGTCGGTCACCGTGTTCCTCAAGGCCCTCGGCCTGACCACCGAGGAGATCCGCGAGAAGTTCGCCGGCTTCGACTCGATCGAGCAGACCCTCGAGAAGGACGCGATCCTCACCAAGGAGGAGGCGCTCAAGGACATCTACCGCAAGCTGCGTCCGGGCGAGCAGGTCGCCGCCGAGGCCGCGCGTGCGCTCCTCGACAACTTCTACTTCAACCCGAAGCGCTACGACCTCGCCAAGGTGGGCCGCTACAAGCTCAACCGCAAGCTCGGTCTCGACGCCCCCCTCAGCGACTCGGTGCTGACCGTCGACGACATCGTCGCGACGATCCGCTACATGGTCTCCCTGCACGAGGGCCGCACGACCCTCGCTGGCGTGCGCGACGGCAAGCCCGTCGACCTGCGCCTCGACGTCGATGACATCGACCACTTCGGCAACCGCCGCATCCGTGCGGTCGGCGAGCTCATCCAGAACCAGGTCCGCACCGGTCTGTCGCGCATGGAGCGCGTCGTCCGCGAGCGCATGACCACGCAGGACATCGAGGCGATCACGCCGCAGACCCTGATCAACGTGCGCCCCGTCGTGGCTGCGATCAAGGAGTTCTTCGGCACCTCGCAGCTGTCGCAGTTCATGGACCAGAACAACCCGCTCGCGGGTCTGACCCACAAGCGCCGCCTTTCGGCGCTCGGCCCGGGCGGTCTGAGCCGCGAGCGCGCCGGCGTCGAGGTGCGCGACGTGCACCCCTCGCACTACGGCCGCATGTGCCCGATCGAGACGCCGGAAGGCCCGAACATCGGCCTCATCGGCTCGCTCGCCTCGTTCGCGCGCATCAACGCCTTCGGGTTCATCGAGACCCCGTACCGCCGCGTCATCAAGGGCAAGGTCTCGTCGACCATCGACTACCTGACCGCCAGCGAGGAGGACGACCACGTCGTCGCCCAGGCCGGCGCCCCGCTCAACAAGGACGGCTCGTTCGCCGAGGACCGCGTGCTCGTGCGCCGCAAGGGCGGCGAGGTCGAGCTCGTCCCCGCCGACGAGGTGGACTACATGGACGTCTCGCCGCGCCAGATGGTGTCGGTCGCGACCTCGCTCATCCCGTTCCTCGAGCACGACGACGCGAACCGCGCGCTCATGGGCGCCAACATGCAGCGTCAGGCCGTTCCCCTGCTCCGCTCGGAGTCGCCGCTCGTCGGCACCGGCATGGAGAGCTACGCGGCCGTCGACGCGGGCGATGTCATCACCGCCACCGCGGCCGGCGTCGTCACCTCGGTCTCGGCCGACGCCGTGACCGTGCAGCTCGACGAGGGCGGCACGCAGGACTACTACCTGCGCAAGTTCGACCGCTCGAACCAGGGCACCAACTACAACCACCGCGTCGTCGTCAACGCCGGTGACCGCGTCGAGGTCGGCGAGGTCATCGCCGACGGCCCGGCCACCGAGAACGGCGAGCTCGCGCTCGGCAAGAACCTCCTCGTGGCGTTCATGTCGTGGGAGGGCCACAACTTCGAGGACGCGATCATCCTCAGCCAGAACCTCGTGAAGGACGACACCCTGTCGTCGATCCACATCGAGGAGTACGAGGTGGATGCCCGCGACACGAAGCTCGGCAAGGAGGAGATCACCCGCGACCTCCCCAACGTCAGCCCCGAGCTGCTGGCCGACCTCGACGAGCGCGGCATCATCCGCATCGGCGCCGAGGTCCGCCCCGGCGACATCCTCGTCGGCAAGGTCACGCCGAAGGGCGAGACCGAGCTCAGCGCCGAGGAGCGCCTGCTGCGCGCGATCTTCAACGAGAAGTCGCGCGAGGTGCGCGACACCTCGCTGAAGGTGCCGCACGGCGAGCAGGGCACCGTGATCGGTGTCAAGGTGTTCGACGCGCAGGACGGCGACGACGAGCTCGGCTCGGGCGTCAACCAGCGCGTGGTCGTCTACATCGCCCAGAAGCGCAAGATCTCCGAGGGCGACAAGCTCGCCGGTCGTCACGGCAACAAGGGCGTCATCTCGAAGATCCTGCCCGTCGAGGACATGCCGTTCCTCGAGGACGGCACGCCCGTCGACATCGTGCTCAACCCGCTCGGCGTCCCCGGCCGCATGAACTTCGGGCAGGTCCTGGAGATCCACCTCGGCTGGGCCGCCTCGCGCGGCTGGAAGGTTGAAGGCGCTCCGGAGTGGGCGGCGAACCTGCCCGCCAGCGCCCGTGAGGCCGCGCCCGGCACGAAGGTCGCCACCCCGGTGTTCGACGGTGCGAGCGAGGAGGAGATCGCCGGCCTGCTCGACGCGACCCTGCCGAACCGCGACGGTGTGCGCATGATCGACTCGACCGGCAAGGCGCGTCTCTTCGACGGCCGCACCGGCGAGCCGTTCCCCGACCCGATCTCGGTCGGCTACATGTACATCCTGAAGCTGCACCACCTCGTCGACGACAAGATCCACGCGCGCTCGACGGGCCCCTACTCGATGATCACGCAGCAGCCCCTGGGTGGTAAGGCCCAGTTCGGCGGCCAGCGGTTCGGCGAGATGGAGGTGTGGGCGCTCGAGGCCTACGGCGCCGCGTACGCCCTGCAGGAGCTCCTCACGATCAAGTCCGACGACATCCTCGGCCGCGTCAAGGTCTACGAGGCGATCGTCAAGGGCGAGAACATCCAGGAGCCCGGGATCCCCGAGAGCTTCAAGGTGCTCATCAAGGAGATGCAGTCGCTCTGCCTGAACGTCGAGGTGCTCTCGGCCGACGGCACCGTGCTCAGCCTCAAGGACACGGACGACGAGGTCTTCCGCGCCGCTGAGGAGCTCGGCATCAACATCTCCACCCGCTTCGAGTCCTCGTCGATCGACGAGATCTGAGCCGGGCCCCGCACTCGCACATCGCTGACGCAAAACACGCAAGAGAAGAGATATCTGTGCTCGACGCAAAGACTTTCGATGAGCTCCGCATCGGCCTCGCGACCGCCGACGACATCCGTCGCTGGTCGCACGGTGAGGTCAAGAAGCCGGAGACGATCAACTACCGCACGCTGAAGCCCGAGAAGGACGGCCTGTTCGGCGAGCAGATCTTCGGGCCCTCCCGCGACTGGGAGTGCTCGTGCGGCAAGTACAAGCGGGTCCGCTTCAAGGGCATCGTCTGCGAGCGCTGCGGCGTGGAGGTCACCAAGTCCTCCGTCCGTCGCGAGCGCATGGGCCACATCGAGCTCGCCGCCCCCGTGACGCACATCTGGTACTTCAAGGGTGTGCCGAGCCGCCTCGGCTACCTGCTCGACATGGCGCCGAAGGACCTCGAGAAGGTCATCTACTTCGCCGCGTACATGGTGATCTCGGTCGACGAGGAGGGTCGCCACGCCGACCTCCCCGGGCTCGAGAACGAGCTGCGCCTCGAGATCAAGACCCTCGAGGGCCAGCGCGACAGCGCCGTGGCCGCCCGCCTGCAGAAGCTCGAGACCGAGCTCGCCGAGCTCGAGGCCGAGGGTGCCAAGGCCGACCAGAAGCGCAAGGTCAAGGACGCCGGCGAGAAGGAGATGGCTCAGCTCCGCAAGTCGTTCGACGAGCAGATCGGCCAGCTCGAGCGTGTGTGGGAGGACTTCCGCACCCTCAAGGTCGGCGACCTCAAGCCGGAGGACGCCGTCTTCCAGGAGCTCCAGGACCGCTACGGCCTGTACTTCGAGGCCCACATGGGCGCCGAGGCCATCAAGCGCCGCCTTGAGGCCTTCGACCTCGCCGCCGAGAGCGAGCTGCTCCACGAGCAGATCGCGACCGGCAAGGGTCAGAAGAAGATCCGCGCCATCAAGCGCCTCAAGGTCGTCAACTCGTTCCTGCAGACCGGCAACTCGCCGGCCGCGATGGTGCTGGATGTCGTCCCGGTGATCCCGCCGGAGCTCCGGCCGATGGTGCAGCTCGACGGCGGCCGCTTCGCGACCTCCGACCTGAACGACCTGTACCGCCGCGTGATCAACCGCAACAACCGTCTGCGCCGCCTTCTCGACCTCGGGGCTCCCGAGATCATCGTCAACAACGAGAAGCGCATGCTCCAGGAGGCCGTCGACGCGCTGTTCGACAACGGTCGCCGCGGCCGCCCGGTGACGGGCACGGGCAACCGTGCGCTCAAGTCGCTGAGCGACATGCTCAAGGGCAAGCAGGGCCGGTTCCGTCAGAACCTGCTCGGCAAGCGCGTCGACTACTCGGGCCGTTCGGTCATCGTCGTCGGCCCTCAGCTCAAGCTTCACCAGTGCGGTCTGCCGAAGCTGATGGCGCTCGAGCTGTTCAAGCCCTTCGTCATCAAGCGCCTCATCGACCTGGGCCACGCGCAGAACATCAAGAGTGCGAAGCGCATGGTCGAGCGTTCGCGTCCGCAGGTGTGGGACGTGCTCGAGGAGATCATCCGCGAGCGCCCCGTGCTGCTGAACCGCGCGCCCACCCTGCACCGCCTCGGCATCCAGGCCTTCGAGCCGCAGCTCGTCGAGGGCAAGGCCATCCAGCTGCACCCGCTCGTCTGCGCGGCGTTCAACGCCGACTTCGACGGCGACCAGATGGCCGTGCACCTCCCGCTGTCGGTGGAGGCCCAGGCCGAGGCCCGCATCCTGATGCTCGCCTCGAACAACATCCTCAAGCCGTCCGACGGCCGCCCGGTCACCGTGCCGACCCAGGACATGATCATCGGTCTGCACCACCTGACGACCGTGCGCGAGGGCGCGACCGGTGAGGGCCGCGCGTTCTCCTCGGTCGCCGAGGCGATCATGGCCATGGACCAGGGCTCGCTGCACCTCAACGCCACGGTGCGCATCCGCCTCTACGGCGAGAAGTTCGCCGACGGGCGCGAGCTGCGCGAGACCACGCTGGGTCGTGCGCTGTTCAACGAGCAGCTGCCGGCCGACTACCCGTTCGTCGACGCCGTGGCCGACAAGGGCACCATCTCGCAGATCGTCAACGACCTGGCCGAGCGGTACCCCAAGACGGTCGTCGCCGCGACCCTCGACAAGGTCAAGGACGCGGGCTTCTACTGGGCGACCCGATCGGGCGTCACGGTGGCGCTGAGCGACGTGCTCAGCCCTCCGAAGAAGAAGCAGATCGTCGCCGAGTACGAGAAGAAGGCCGCGAAGATCCAGGCGCAGTTCGACAAGGGCCTCATGACCGACGACGAGCGTCGTCGCGAGCTCGTCGAGCTGTGGACGGAGGGCACGAAGGCCGTCAACGACGAGATGCGCGCCAACTTCCCGGTCGACAACACCATCAACCGCATGGTGACCTCGGGCGCCCGAGGCAACTGGCTGCAGGTCGGCAACATCGCCGGTATGCGCGGTCTGGTGTCGAACCCGCGCGGTGAGATCATTGCCCGCCCGATCATCAACTCGTACCGCGAGGGTCTGTCGGTGGCGGAGTACTTCATCGCCACGCACGGTGCTCGCAAGGGTCTCGCCGACACCGCTCTGCGCACGGCCGACTCGGGCTACCTGACCCGTCGTCTGGTCGACGTGGCGCAGGACGTCATCATCCGCGAGGAGGATTGCGGCACGAGCAAGGGCCTCGACTTCACTATCGCGCACGAGATCGACGGCACCTGGGTCCGCGACGACAACGTCGAGAACCTGGTCTTCGCGCGCACTCTCGCCGCTGACGCGGTCAACGCGTCGGGCGAGGTCGTGGCCGAGGCCGGCGCCGATGTCGGCGACGTGCTCATCGACACCCTCGTGTCGGCGGGCGTCAGCGAGATCAAGGTGCGCTCGGTGCTCACGTGCGAGTCGGCGGTCGGCGTCTGCGCCGCCTGCTACGGCCGCTCGCTGGCCACCGGTCAGCGCGTCGACCTCGGCGAGGCGGTCGGCATCATCGCCGCCCAGTCGATCGGCGAGCCCGGCACCCAGCTGACCATGCGCACCTTCCACACCGGTGGTTCGGCCTCGGCGGCCGACATCACCCAGGGTCTGCCGCGCGTGACCGAGCTGTTCGAGGCCCGCACCCCGAAGGGGGCGAGCCCGATCGCTGAGAGCGCCGGCCGCATCCGCATCGAGGATGCGGGCGCCCAGCTGAAGGTGATCCTCACGCCCGACAACGGTGACGAGGAGGTGGCCTACACGGTCTCCAAGCGCGCCACCTTGCAGGTCGAGGACGGCCAGCACGTCGAGCTGGGTCACCAGATCTTCGCCGGCACCGTCGACCCGAAGGAGGTGCTGCGCGTCAAGGGCGTCCGCGCCGTGCAGCAGCACCTGGTCGAGGGTGTCCAGGGGGTCTACCGCTCGCAGGGTGTGCCGATCCACGACAAGCACCTCGAGGTCATCGTGCGCCAGATGCTGCGCAAGGTCACCGTCGTCGACCACGGCGAGACCGAGCTGCTGCCGGGCGAGCTGGTCGACCGCTCGCGGTACAACCAGATCAACCGCGCCGCGCTGGCCGAGGGCAAGAAGACCGCCTCGGCCCGCCAGGAGGTCATGGGCATCACCAAGGCGTCCCTCGCGACCGAATCGTGGCTGTCGGCGGCCTCCTTCCAGGAGACCACCCGCGTGCTCACGCAGGCCGCGATGGAGGGCAAGCGCGACCCGCTGCTCGGCCTGAAGGAGAACGTGATCATCGGCAAGCTGATCCCGGCCGGCACCGGTCTGCCCGCGTACCGCAACGTGACGGTCGAGGCGACGGAGGAGGCGAAGGCGGAGCGCTACCCGAACCGCATCTTCGCGACCGACGGCGACTTCAGCGAGGCCGACCTGTCGTTCGTCGACTTCGACACCTTCTCGAGCGACGACTTCAGCGGCTCGGGCGGCACCTACAGCTAGGCGTCGCGCCACCGGGAGAGCCCGCGGAGCCATCGGCTCCGCGGGCTCTCCCCGTTCGGGGGTCTGGCGGGCGGGCGGGCCCGCGGGTTGGATGACGCTCGTGCAGGTGCTCAGAGCAGGATCGACGGGACGTCGTCCGTGGGCGGCGGGTCGCGCGGGGCCTCCGGATGATCAGGGCTTCACCCTCATCGAGCTGCTCGTGGTCATCGTGATCGCCGGCATCCTGGCGGCGGTCGCCGTGCCGATCTTCCTCGGCGCGCTCGATCAGGCCCGGGCGTCCTCCACCCAGGCTGCCCTCGCGACCGCCCGCCTCGCCGTCACTCTGACCGTGGTCGAGCAGGGGCAGCTGCCGACGCTCGCCGAGCGCGACGCGATCCTCGCGGGGGCATCCGACCCCGCCGTCACCCTGGACATGACCGGAGTCGGAACCGACTTCTGCCTCGTCGCGAGCCACGATCAGCTCGCCAGCACGTGGGCGAGCACCCAGCGGGTGGTGCCGACCCAGGGCGCCTCCTGCGCGCCCGACGGCTCGATCATCCTGCCCTGAGCCACCTCCGCGAGCACCCGCTCCGAATACCGGTCAGGCCCGCGCATCCGCGTGGGGCTGGTGTTAACAATGTGACTGGTGTGGACTACCCCCGAACACGGGACTATTGTCGGCAGTACGGCGTGTCGTACCGTGACGGTCTGGCAGTCCGTGCAAGCCCCTCGCACTCGAGCGGCTCGCATCCAGGGGGGAGGGTTCTGCCGTGGTATCCGTGAGTGAAGTGCTCATCATCCGTGGGCTGCTGCCGATCGAGACGCTCGACAAAGTGCGCGATGAGGGCGACGACGTCGTCGTCGGCGATTTCCTCGAGCGCGGGCTCGTGAGCCCCGCCCAGGTGGCCTCCGCGAAGGCCGAGGTCGCCGGTCTCTCGTTCGTCGAGCTCGCCGAGTACCCGGTCGACCGCACTGCGGTGGCGATGGTCCCCGCGGCCCTGTGCCGACGGCACAGCGTGTTGCCGATCCACGCCACGGCGACGACGATCACGCTCGCGATGGTCGAGCCGGGCGACGTGCTCGCCATGGACGACGTGCGGGCCATCACCCGCATGCACGTCGTCGCTGTCGTCGCCGAGAAGAACGACCTCCTCGCGGCCATCAACCGCTTCCACCGGGCAGACAGCGAGCTGAGCGACCTCACGACCGCGATCGAGGAGGAGTCGACCCCTTCATCCTCCGACGAGATCGCTGTGCGCGAGGCCGATGCCGACGACGCGCCGATCGTGCGGTTCGTGAACCTCATCATCGGGCAGGCGATCCAGGACCTCGCCTCCGACATCCACATCGAGCCGGGCGAGTTCGAGATGCGCGTGCGCTACCGCATCGACGGCGTCCTCCACGACGTCCAGCAGGCGCCGAAGAACATCCAGAACGGCGTCATCTCGCGCCTCAAGATCATGAGCGACATCAACATCGCCGAGCGCCGGCGGCCGCAGGACGGCCGCATGTCGGTGCAGCACGGCGGGCAGGTGATCGACCTGCGCGTCGCGACCCTGCCCACGGTGTGGGGCGAGAAGGTCGTCATGCGCATCCTGGACAACAACGCGACCCAGCGCGACATCTCCGACCTCGGGATGCTCGAGCGCAACCTCTCCGTCTACCGCGGCTCGTACACCAAGCCCTACGGCATGATCCTCGTCACCGGGCCGACCGGTTCGGGAAAGTCGACCACCCTCTACACGACGCTGCACGCGGTGGCGCGCCCCGAGATCAACGTGATCACGGTCGAGGACCCGGTCGAGTACCGCATGGCCGGAATCAACCAGGTGCAGGTGAACCCGAAGGCGGGCCTGACGTTCGCGAGCGCCCTGCGCAGCATTCTGCGCTCCGACCCCGACGTCGTGCTCATCGGCGAGATCCGCGACCAGGAGACCGCGCAGATCGCGATCGAGGCCGCCCTCACCGGCCACCTGGTGCTGTCGACCCTGCACACGAACGACGCTCCCAGCGCCATCACGCGCCTCATCGAGATGGACATCGAGCCCTTCCTGGTCGGCTCGGCGCTCGACTGCGTGGTCGCCCAGCGTCTGGCCCGCCGCCTCTGCGACCGCTGCAAGCAGCTGCAGGAGTACGAGCCCCTGCACCTCGAGAGCCTCGGCTTTGGTCGCCGTGAGGACGAGCTCTCGCCGCGCTTCTACCACGCGGTCGGGTGCTCGGCCTGCTCGGGCACCGGGTATCGCGGCCGACTGGCCCTCCACGAGGTCATGATGGTCACGGAGGAGATCGAGCGTCTCGCGGTCGCCCGCGCGTCGAGCATCGAGATCATGCAGACGGCGACCGAGCAGGGCATGCTGACCTTGCGGCAGGACGGCTGGGCGAAGGTCCGGGCCGGCCTGACCTCGATCGAGGAAGTGCTGCGCGTCGTCGCCTGACGCGCCGCGGCAGAAGGAGCAGAACATGACGGACTCGCTCGGGCTCGGGCCCGCCGTCGACCAGGGCGGCGCCCCGCGCCGCGTGTGGTCGGTCACCGCCGATGACGGGGCCGTTGCCGTGGCCGCGCAGGCTGCGG
>JAIWOM010000016.1 GCA_020216895.1 Microcella sp. | reverse complement strand
CGACGGCGCCCGTCGACGGCATCGCGATGCTGCCCGGCAGGTGGCCGCGCTCGAAGGCGCTCCACGGCCGCACGTCGATGATCGTCGCGCCGGTCGACGCGGCGTCGGCGGGGGAGAGGGTCGGCGCGGTCGGCGGCTCCCAGGCCTCCGGCCCGTGCACGTTCCGCGGGGCCATCGAGGGGTAGTAGGGCGGAATCGGGCCCGAGCCCCGCACGAAGGCCTCCAGGTACTCCTCCTCGGTGACCCGGAACACCATGCTCGACGACTTCTGATCGCCGACGGTGTCGCCCGTGCTCACCTCGAGCGGTCCGGCCAGGCACGAGCTGCCGAAGCCGTGCGTCGGCAGCACGCGCGTCGCGTCGGGCAGCTCGCCGCCGAGCCGGCGGATCGACCGGTACTGCGCGCGCGTCAGGGGCACGATGTTCTCCGCGCCCATCAGGTCGGTGCGCCCAGCGCCGCCGATGAGCCACGAGCCGCCCGTGAACGCGCCGACCGGCTCGCCGCTTGCGTCGAGCACCACGAGCGTCTGGTGCGCGTCGGTGTGGCCCGGGGTCTCCAGCACCAGCAGGCGGATCGGCCCAGCCTCGACCGTCTCCGCGTCCCGAGTCGCCCGCGCGGGCATCGAGTAGGCGGGGCCGGCGGGCACGAGGTACTCGGCGCCGGACCGCCGGGTGAGGGCCCAGCCCCCACTGAGGTAGTCGTTGTGCAGGTGCGTCTCGGCGACGGTGCCGAGCGTGAGCCCGCGCTGCTCGACCAGGTCGGCGAACCGCTGCACGTCGCGCTCGACATCGATCGCGACGGCCCACCCTTCCTGCTCGACGAGGTACGAGCGGTTGCCGATGCTCGCGGTCTCGAGCGTGTGCAGCACGATCCCGGGCGCGAGCTCGGTGGACGTCACGGTGGTGTCGAGCATCAGACCTCCCGGGGTGCCGGCGCACCCGATCCTCTCGAACCTAACAAACCAGCCGATCGATGTCCGCGGCGAGCAGTGCCGGGTTCTCCGCCCCCACCGAGAACCGCACGAGGTTCGGCTCGAGCCCCATGGCGTCGAGATCGGCCAGGCTCGCCGAGGCGTGGCTCATGTACGACGGGATTTCCACGAGGGAGTCGACCGAGCCGAACGACGGCGCCATGCGGGCCGTCCGCAGCGTTCCGATGCGCTCGGCGAGCTCCTCCCGCGGCCGGCTCGGCACGAACGAGATGAGCGAGCCGCGCGGACCGCCGAGCGCGAAGGCGACCGCGTCGGACTCGTGCGCGTTCGCGAACTCCCCGGGGTAGTGGATGCTCCGCACGAGCCCCTCGTCGGCCCGTGCCGCGAGGTGCCGCAGCACCTGGCGCGCGCCCTCTTCCTGGCGGTCCAGCCGCGCGTCGAAGGTGCGCAGGCTGCGCACCACGAGGTGGGCGTCGTGCGGCGGCATGATCGTGCCGAGCCGCGAGCGCGCCTCCCAGAGGGGCGCGCGGAGGGCATCCCGCACCAGGGCGAGACCGCCGATGACGTCGTTGTGCCCGCCGATGTACTTCGTGCACGAGTACACGATCACGTCCACGCGCTCGAGCACGGCGGGCGGCAGGTCGCCGAGGCCCGCGAGCGTCGCGTCGAGCACGATCACGCCCGAGCGGTGCGGGCCGCGGTCGATTCCGCGCAGGTCGGTCACGCGCAGGTGGGGGTTGCTCGGCCCCTCGACGAACCAGACCTCGCCCTCGGCCGGCTGCCCGACCAGGGGAGCCGCGCTCGACGGCGACGACGCCGTCGGGTAGGTGTCGACCGTGACAGGCGAGGTCGCCGCGAGCTGCTGCCCGAGCGCGACCGTCTTGCGGTACACCTCGTCGGGCAGCAGCAGGCGCTGCAGGCCCGGCCGCACCGCGTCGAGGACCGTCGCGATGGCACTCATCCCCGAGCTGAAGGCGAACGCCCGGAATCCGGGGTGGAGCTCCTCGACGATGCGCTCCAGCTCGACCGTGTTCACCGAGGCGTCGCGGGCGTACCGCACCGAGTCCAGCTTCTCGGCGTGGTAGGCCGCGAGCGAGGGGGAGTCGAGGAAGTGGTGGGCCGAGGACGGCTGCATGCCCGACACGAGGGGGAACCCGTGCTCGCCGGGGCCGACGGGGTTGGCGGCCGCCAGGGCCGCCCGGCTCTGGACGACGGCCAGGGCATCACTCACGGTGTAGCGGCTCATGCCTCGACGCTATCGGGCCCGTCGCGTGCCCTCCGGTAGCCTGAAGGCGAGCCCTCGTAGCTCAGCGGATAGAGCAGGAGCCTTCTAATCTCTTGGTCGCAGGTTCGATTCCTGCCGAGGGCGCTGCGTTTACTGGCTGCGCCGCCGCTCCTGCGGCGCAGCGCCGCTTCCGCGCGGCGAGCGCGGTCGCCGCGCTTCGCGTCTCGACCTGGGTTGTTCGACCGGTCGCTGATGCGGCGCAGCGGGTCGTACGCCTCCGAACGACCGCGCGCTAGACTCGCCGCACATCCCCGACACGAAGGAGTGCGGCGTGGGCCACAAGCGTGCCGTCACCCTGGAGGAGCTGCTACCGCAGCCCATCCAGGGCATCCAGACCCTGAAGGACACGTACGGGCAGTGGGAGGTGCATCCCAGCCAGCACGTCGACCCCGACCAGGTCCAGGGGGTGCTCGCCGAGCTCGTGGAGCGCCTCGACGACAACTTCCCGTACTTCCATCCGCAGTACGCCGGGCAGATGCTCAAGCCGCCGCACCCGGTCGCCATGGCCGCCTACATCGCGACCATGCAGCTCAACCCCAACAACCACTCGATCGACGCGAGCCGCGCGACCACGGCCATGGAGCACGAGGTGCTCGACCAGCTCGCGGCCATGTTCGATTACCCCGTCGACTACATGGGCCACCTCACGTGGAGCGGCACGACCGCCAACCTCGAGGCCCTCTGGGTGAGTCGCGAGATCGCGCCCGGCAAAGCGATCGCCCATTCGGCGGATGCCCACTACACGCACTCGCGCATGGGCGAGGTGCTCGGCATCGACACCGTCGGCATCCCCACCGAGGCCGACGGCCGCATGAGCCTCGATGCTCTCGAGCGCGAGCTCGCCACCGGGCGCATCGGCGTCGTCGTCGCGACCCTCGGCACGACGGGGCTCGGCGCCGTCGACCCGCTCGCGGACATCATCCCGCTCGCCCGGGCGCACGGCGCTCGCGTGCACGTCGACACCGCCTACGGCGGATTCTTCTCGATCATCGCCGACGAGCTCGAGCCCGAGACGGCGCGGCACTTCCGGGCGATCAAGGACGCCGACTCGGTCGTCGTCGACCCGCACAAGCACGGCCTGCAGCCCTACGGCTGCGGCGCGGTGCTGTTCAACGACCAGTCGATCCTGCGGTACTACCACCACGAGTCGCCGTACACGTACTTCGCGAGCACCGAGCGGCACTTCGGCGAGATCCAGCTCGAGTGCTCGCGCGCGGGGGCGAGCGCGGCGGCGCTCTGGGCCACGCTCAAGGTCTTCCCGCTCACGAAGCAGGGGCTCGGCGGCATCGTGCTCCCCGGCTACCGGGCCGCGCAGACCTGGCACGGGCTCATCGCCGAGTCGGACATCCTGCAGCCCTATCAGCGGCCCGAGCTCGACATCATCACCTACCTGCCGCGGGTGACGTCGATGTCGGAGCTCGACCGCGTGAGCCACGCGATCTTCGAGTTCGCCGCCGACACGACGCGCCCCCAGCAGACGCACCTGGCGACCTACGTCGTGACGCCCGCCCAGCTTCGGGCACGGGGCATCCACCTCGAGGAGGATGCCGAGCGCGGGCGCATCATGCGCAGCGTGCTGATGAAACCCGAGCACGAGCCGCTCATCCCCGAGATGCACCACCACGTCTCGATGTGGTCGCGCCGGGCGTACGAGGCGACCCACTAGCGAACCGCGGCGTCGCCGCCGGCTCGGTCAGGTTCAGCGGGGCTCAGCTCGCCGAGGCGGGCAGCACGCGGTCGCGCACCGCGCTCGCGGGCAGCGGCGAGGTGATGATGAGCGGCATGCTCCCGGTCGCCGTCGCGACGGCGGTCGGCGGTTCCGGCGTCAGCGGCGACGGCTCGCCCGCGGTGGTCTGCGGAATCCAGGTGTCCTCCGCGGCGGGCGCGGCCGCCGCGCCTCCGGGGGTGTTCGACCCGTCGTCGGGCGGCATCACGGTCTCCTCGTAGCGCCACCGCTCGAGGTCGGCTCCGAACAGCTTCTTCGCCTGCCGCGGCCGCTCGCTCCAGGCCACCAGTCGGTCGCGGTACTCGGCGAGGGTCTGCTGCGCCTGGAACTGGAAGCCCGCCGAGTCGCGCTTCATGGCGGCGAGCTCGTGCGCCGCCCAGGTCGCGGCGAGGCCCGAACCGGCGATCGGCAGCAGACGGATGCGAGTCTCGGCCTCCGCGATGAGGTGGTCGAGCTGCGCACGTTCGAGGTCGCTCAGCGCGTTCCACTCCGCGGCCTTGCGGCCGGCGAGCAGGAACCCTCCGAGCGCGGCGGCGAGAGCATCCCGTTGCTGCATCGCGATGAGGCGCCGCGTGGTGCCTCGCCCGACCAGGGCCGCGATGATGCCGGCGGTGATGATCGAGAGCGCCGGGATGATCGCGCCCGAGAGCACGCGCCACCCCTCCTCCGATGCAAGCCATTGCAGTGCACTGTTCCCCCAGTCCATAGCGGGCAAGGCTACCCCCCGAACGGGGGTCATGGCTAGGACTATGAGGGTGAGTCGGATTCGCGCACGATCGCGACGGGTCCGGTGGCGAGCGCCAGGTCGGCATCGACGACCGTCTTCGAGACCCGCGCCGTCTGCGCCAGGATGACCCCCGCGAGCACGACGGCGGCGCCGATCACCTGCACCAGGGTCAGGGCCTCGCCCAGCCAGATCCACGCGACCGCGAAGGCGAAGACGACCTCGCTCGACGCTGTGATGCCGGCCACGGTCGCCGGCAGGCGCCCGAGCGCCGCAAGGCTCAGCAGGAAGGGCGCGAAGGAGCCGAGCAGGATGTTCCAGGCCAGCGGCACCGCCATCGGCACCAGGAACTCGCCGTGCACGCCGCCCAGGTCGACCGGGGTCGCGAGGAACCCGGGCGAGAGCTCCCACCAGCCGGAGACGAAGCTCCAGAAGACGGCCGCGATCGACATCGTCCAGAACGACACGGCCAGCGGCGAGGTGCGGGCGACCTGACGCTCGCCGATCAGGAAGTACAGGGCCAGGCAGACGGCCGCGGCGAGCGCAAGCACGACGCCGAGCGCGTCGAGGGTGCTCGCCCAGACCTGCGCCACGACCGCGAGGCCGAGCAGCACGAAGGCGATCGCCACCCACAGGCGGGCCTTCACGGGCTCGCGGAAGATAAAGTAGGCGACCAGCGCCACCATGACGACGGCGGTGTACTCCAGCAGCAGGGCGATGCCGACCGGCAGCAGCTGTACGGCTGCGGCGTAGGTCGCCTGCAGGAGGGCGACACCGAACACGCCCAGCACGATCATGATCGGCCACTGCGACCGCGGCAGGCGGAACGCCGAGCGGTCGATGACGAGGAGCACGAGACCGGCGATGATCGCCGTTCCGACGAGGCGGAACTCCGTCACCTGCGCGGGGGTGAGGCCCGCTTCCATCGTCGCTTTCGTGACACTGCCGTTCGCGCCGAACAGCACGGCGGCGAGGAGGGCGTAGACGTATCCCATGCGCGTCTTTCCGAGATCAGGGGTGGCGAGGAGGGGGAGGGGTGGTGCCGGGGAGGTGAGGAGTGATGCGGCCGCGCTCAGCGACGCGAGCCGGTGCCGTGCACGGCGTGCGGCTCGATAGCGGCGATCTCGTCGGCCGTCAGCGCGGGGCTGTCGAGCGCGTCGAGGCTGTTGTCGAGCTGGCGCACGCTGCTCGCGCCGATGAGAGCGCTCGTCACCTGCGGGTGGCGCAGCACCCACAGCAGGGCCAGCTGGGCGAGCGACTGCCCGCGGGCCTCGGCGATCGCGTTGAGCGCTCGAGCCCGCGCGAGGTACTCGTCGTCGATCGTGTCGGCGGTGATCCAGCGCCCCTCGGCCGCGCGCGAGTCGGCCGGCACGCCGCCGAGGTACCGGTCGGTGAGCAGCCCCTGCGCCAGCGGCGAGAAGACGATGCTGCCGAGGTCGAGCTCGGCGAGGGCATCCAGCAGCCCCTCTTCCATGCGCCGGTCGAACATGTTGTACCGGGGCTGGTGGATCAGCAGCGGAACGCCCAGGTCGGCGAGCACGCGGTGCGCGGCGCGCGTCTGCTCGGCGTCGTAGTTCGAGATGCCGACGTACAGCGCCTTGCCGCTCTGCACCGCGCTCGCGAGGGCGCCCATGGTCTCCTCGAGGGGAGTGTCGGGGTCGGGCCGATGGTGGTAGAAGATGTCGACATAGTCGAGGCCCATGCGCTGCAGGCTCGCGTCGAGCGAGCTCAGCACGTACTTGCGCGATCCCCACTCGCCGTACGGCCCGGGCCACATGTAGTAGCCGGCCTTGGTCGAGATGATGAGCTCGTCGCGGTAGCGCGCGAAGTCCTGCGCGAGGATCGTGCCGAAGTTCTGCTCGGCGCTGCCGGCGGGCGGCCCGTAGTTGTTCGCGAGGTCGAAGTGGGTGACCCCGCGGTCGAAGGCGCGGCGCAGGATCGCGCGCTGCGTCGCGAGCGGCCGGTCGTCGCCAAAGTTGTTCCAGAGGCCGAGCGAGATGCGCGGCAGCCGCAGCCCGCTGCGCCCGACCCGCGCGTACTCGAGGCGGTCGTAGCGATCGTGTGCGGCGAGGTACGCGTCGTGGGTGTCGGCCATGCACACAGCGTACGACCGGCGGATGCCCGGCTCGTGCACGAGCGGGCCGCCTAGTATTCGCGTATGCGAACCTTCCACCTGGCCGGCGGCTGCTTCTGGTGCCTCGACGCGGTCTACCGCGTACTCGACGGCGTTCACGACGTGGTGTCGGGCTACACCGGCGGCCATGTCGCGAACCCGAGCTACGAGCTGGTGTGCACCGGCTCGACCGGGCACGCTGAGGCCGTGGCGGTGACCTTCGACCCCGACGTGATCCCGGCCGACGTGATCCTCGACGTCTTCTTCACCCTGCACGACCCGCGGCAGCTCAACCGTCAGGGCAACGACATCGGCACGCAGTACCGCTCGGCGATGTTCTACGCCGACGACGAGCAGAAGGCCCTGTTCGAGGCCGCGCGCGACCGGGCGTCGGAGTACTGGGACGGCGGCATCGTCACCCAGATCGAGAAGCTCGGCCCGTACTACATCGCCGAGGAGTACCACCAGGACTTCTTCGCGAAGAACCCTGGGCAGGGCTACTGCCTCGCCGTCGCCCTGCCCAAGGTCAACAAGATCCGCGCGTCCTACGCGTCGTACGTCAAGGCCTAGCGGCGCGCGCCCGCGGGGGCGGCTGCGCCCTCGCCCAGGGCGGCGGGCAGCCGCACGCCCTTGACGATCAGCCACACGCCGAGCGAGAACTCCCACACCGCGATCGGCAGGGCCGCGATGGCCCCCACGGTGCCCGTCTGCTCCCAGAGCCCGAGCACGACGCCGTAGGACGACAGCAGCAGCAGCGGCCCGCCGATGAGGCCGATCGTGGGGATGATCCGCGGCACGAGGCGCCCCCGCAGCATGACGGTGCCGAGCAGCAGCGCGTTGATCGCCGACATGAACGCGGGCCCGAGCAGGAACGCCGCGTCGTGGAGCTCGACGAGCGCCGGCGCCATCGCGTCGTCGCGCCCGAGCGCGATCAGCGCCATGACGGGCAGCACGCCCGACAGGATCATCCCGGCCTCGACCGTGCGCGAGGCGACGAAGCCGACGGCGAGCGTCTGGCTCACGCGGCGCGCGATCGGCAGGAGGAGCACGGCCGTGGCGACGCAGCTGACGGCGAGCGTGATCTCGAGCACGAGCCCCCAGGCCGCGAGGCCGGGCTCGGCGCCGCTCTCGAGCAGCGGGGTCTTGAGCGCGAGGGCGGGGATCGAGGTGACGAAGGTCACCAGGTAGGCGATGCCGGCCCAGAGGGCGAGGCGGCGGTCGGTGGACATGGGTTCCTCTCGAACGGGATGGGGATGAGCCAAGGTGTACGGCGTACACCTTGCACGTCGACACGATAGGCGTACGCTGTACACCGTGTCAAGAGCGACCCCCGATGCCCCCCGGTCGGCCGGGCGCCTGAGCCGCGCGCAGGTGCTGGAAGGGGCGGTCCGGCTCGCCGACGCCGAGGGCCTCGGCGCCGTGAGCATGCGCCGGCTCTCCTCCGAGCTCGGGGTCGTTCCGATGGCCCTCTACAAGCACGTCGCCGACAAGGACGACCTCGTCGCGGGCATGATCGACAGCGTCGTCGCCCGGTATCCCGCGCCCGAACCGGATGCGGGCTGGCGCGACGCGGTGCGGCAGCGCGTGCTCGGGGCCCGGGACGCCCTGCAGGCGCATCCCTGGTTGCGCAGCGCGATCGAGCGCGCCACCCTGCGCACCCCGACGGTGCTCGCGTACATGAACGCCGTCGCCGGCGAGCTGCGGGGCGGGGGGCTCTCGTACGACCTCGTGCACTACGCCATGCACGCGCTCGGGCACCGCATCTGGGGCTTCAGCCCCGAGGCGTTCGCGGCGCCGGATGCTCCTGCCGGTGCCGCGGGAAGCGCGGCGGCCACCCCCGCTCCCGACCCCGCCGAGCTGGAGGCTCTGGCGGCGCACTTCCCGCACGTCGTCGCGATCGCCGTGGACACAGCGCAGCGCAACCCGCTCGGCGCCTGCGACACCGACGCCGAGTTCGTCTTCACCCTCGATCTGCTGCTCGACGCGTTCGGGCGGCTGCACGAGGCCGGCTGGGCCTCGCGCTGACCGCGCACCTCTCCTCCCGACCCGGCCGCTCGCGATCACGCGACGACAGTCTCCGGATGCTCGCGCCTCGTCCCGGCGGTCACGGGCACTCTCAGAGCGGGCGCCGGCGTTCTCCGGCACGAACCGCCGGCGCCCACCCGGCGCCCATCCGACGCCGGGGCCGCCCCCAGCGTCAGGAGAACCCCATGACCGACACCATCGCCCTCACCGGCCTGGTCGCGACCAGCCCCCGCCACATCGTCACGAGCGAGGGGCTCACGATCACGTCGTTCCGTCTCGCCTCCAACCAGCGCCGCTTCGACCGCGGGCAGAACGCCTGGGTCGACGGCGACACCAACTGGTACACCGTCACCGCCTTCCGGCAGCTCGGCACCCACGTCGCCAGCTCGATCGAGAAGGGTCAGCGCGTCATCGTCATCGGGCGCGTGCGCATCCGCGACTGGGAGAGCGGGGAGAAGTCGGGCACGACCATCGAGATCGACGCGGAGTCGATCGGCCACGACCTCACCTGGGGTCGCGCCACCTTCACGCGCACCGTCATCGCCAAGTCCGAGACCGCGGAGGGCGAGAGCACCCCGACCGAGCAGGACGGGAGCGGCGCGGACGGGAGCAGCGCGGTCGGAAGCGCGGCCGGTGCCGCGTCGGACCTCGTCGGGGCGGCATCCGTCCCGTTCTGAGCGACCGGGCCCGTGCCCCGCCGGGTCCTTGCCCCGCCGGGCCCCGCCCCCGCTGGGCTCCACGACCTCTCGCTGTGCCGCAGCCCCGAGCGACCCGCTCGGGGCTAACGCACGCGGATCCCGCCGCGCTGCCAGAGCGTGACGGCGGCCACCCGCGGGTTCGCGTTCTCACTGGTATCCAGGCCCAGCGCGATGAACAGCCGGTGGAGCATCGTCTCTACCGCCCGCACCGTCGTGCCGCGCGCCTCGGCGAGCGCCCGGGTTGAGGCGCCCTCGGCGAGCATCCGCAGCACCTCAGCCTGCGCGGCGGTCACCACCGGCACGTCGTCCTCGCCCTCGAGCTCGGCAGTCTCCGGCTCCTGACCGCTGATCGCACGTCCGACCGCGTCGACCAGGTCGTCGATCCGACCCAGCTGCGCCTTGACCATGTAGACCGCACCGGCGGGGATCTTCTCCGGGTTGGCGACGGCGAGCTCGGGGGAGCGGTGGGAGGTGAGCACGACCAGGCCGATCCAGGGGAACTCGTCGGCGACCGCACGCAGCAGTTCCGCACCGGTCTCGGTCGTGCCGAAGTTCAGATCGCTGATGATCGCGTGCGGGTCGACCTCGCGCACGGCCTCCAGAGCTTGCGCGACGGAGGTGGCGGCGGTCACCGCGAAGCCGCGGCTCTCCAGCCCGCTGCTCACCAATGACAGGGTGAAAGCGTCGTCGTCGGCGATGACGACGCGCAGCTGACGACCGTCGGGTGCGGTCACCGGTCCTCCTCCGTCTGCGGCTCCGTGCGGGTTCGGTGCTCCCGAAGAGTATCGCTGACCGTGGTGATGAGGGTGTGCGTCGTGTACGGCTTCGCCAGGAATCGGGAGATGCCCATGCCGACCCCGCCCGACTCTCCGCCCGAGCTGAGTCCGCTGGCGGCGATGATCGGCAGGTCGGGATGGTGCTCCTCGAGGTAGGCCGTGGTGGCGGCGCCGTCCATGACCGGCATCATCATGTCGGTGATGACGAGCGCGACGGGCGTCGAACCGTTCTCGATCCGATCGATCGCTTCCCGCCCGTCGCCGGCGACCAGCACGCGGTAGCCGTAGGCCTCCAGCGTGCGCTGCGCCACCGTGCGGATCGACTCCTCGTCATCCACGACCAGGATGACCTCGCCCTCACCGCGCGGCAGATCGCTGGCGCGCGGCTCCGCGGCCTGCGCCGCGCCTTCCCGCTGGCTGGCGTCGATCGGCAGCCCGAGGATGAACCGCGTGCCGCGCCCCTCCTCGCTGTACACCTGCATGAAGCCGCCGTGGCCCCGGACGATCGAGAGCGACGTCGCGAGCCCCAGGCCGGTGCCGCGACCGTGCGGCTTGGTCGTGAAGAACGGTTCGAAGATCTTCTCCGCCACCGCGGGGGGCATGCCGTGCCCGTTGTCCTCGACGGCTATCTGCAGGTAGGTGCCGGGTGCTGCGGCGTGGCTGACCGACGAGTACTCGTCGACGATCGTCAGCGTGCTCGCGATGATGGAGATGCGGCCGTCGTCGCCGACCGCGTCCCGGGCATTGGTCACGAGGTTCACGAGCACCTGCAGCAGCTGGGTCGGGTCGCCCACGGTGGTGCTCAGCTCGGTCTCCCGCTGCACCGTGACCGTGATGCCGCGCGGCACCAGGTCGCGGGTGAGCGCGACCAGGTCATCCAGCAGTGCATCCGGATCGATCGCGACCCGTCGGCCGTCGACGCCGCGGGCGAAGGTCAGCACCTGGCGGATCATCTCCGCTCCGCGCTTGGCCGCGGTCTCCATGGTGCGGAGGATCTCGCGGCGCTCCGCGTCGTCCTCGTCCTGCGCGAGCAGCTGCACCGACATGAGGATCGGGGTGAGCACGTTGTTGAGGTCGTGGGCGATGCCACCGGCGAGCGTGCCCAGGCTCTCGAGCCGCTGGGCGCGCTGCCGGTTCTCCTGCTCGCGCCGCCACTCGGTGATGTCGGTGTTGACGGCGAACACCCCGGTCGTCTGGCCCTGGTCGTCGACCAGCAGCTGCCAGCGCACATCCACGATGATCGTTCGTCCGTCACGGGTGCGCTGCGTCACCTCGCCGGAGAAGTACCCCGTGCGCATCAGCTCCTCGATCGCCGCGGCCCGCTCGGACGGCTCCATGCCGATGAGGTCGTACGCGCTGCGACCCTCCGCCTCCTCCGCCGACCATCCGTACAGCTCGGCCGCCCCGCGGTTCCAGAACAGCACGGTGCCGTCCACCTCGCGCACGAGCATCGCATCGCGCGCGTTGTCGATGAGGGCGGCCTGGTACTCCATGCGCTTGCGGGCAGTCGCCTCTGCGGTGACGTCGAGAATGGCGCCCCGTGCGCCGATGATCACGCCGTCGGTGCGTCGCTCGGGCTCGCCGACGGTCCGGATCACCAGCCGCTCGCCGCTCGTCGTGAGCATGACGCTCTCGAGCTCGAAGGGCGTGCCGTCGGTCATGCAGCGTTCGAGGTGCGCCGTGATCCGCGGCCGCTCCTCCTCTGGATGCAGCGCCCAGGCCGCCTCGTTGAGGTTCGGCTCGTCATCCCGGATGCCCAGCAGTCGTCGGGCGCCCTCCGACAGGTCGATGGCCCGCGTTTCCGCGTCGACCGACCAGCCGCCGAAGCGGGCGATGCGGCCGGCGAGCCGGAGCAGGTCGGCGCCGCGGCGGGCCTGGACCTCCTGCGCCTCGACCTCGGTCAGATCGACGGCGATGCCGACGACGCCGACCACCTCGTCGCCGCTCAAGCGCAGCGGAAAGAGGGTGACCTCGGCGATGAACTCCTCGCCATTCATCCGGGTTCCGGAGTTGCGGTACCGGGACCACGTGCCGCCGAGCGCGACGGACACCGCCTCGCGGATCCGCTGGGCGTCGGTCGATCGCGCCGAGCGGTCGTAGGGCTGGCCGATGAGCTGGTCCTCCGTCACCCGGAGGAACCGGCAGAGGGTCTCGTTGACCATCAGGAAGCGGTTCTCGGTGTCGATGACGAAGACCGAGTCGGGGCTCGAGCGGAAGGCGGCCCGGAGGGCGTTCACCGTCGCGGCGAGGGCACCCTCGCGCTCCCCGACCGCGCCGCTCATTGCGGGTCCGTCACCGGATCGACGAGGTGCCGCACGCGATCGAGCAGGTCGTCGAGCTCGATCGGCTTCCGCGCGAAGTCGGCGAGCGGCCCGTCGAGGTCGCGGGGCGCGCTGCTCTCGCCGCTCAGCACGAGCACGGCGATCGCGGGGTTCTGGGCGCGCAGCGTCCCGAGCGTCTCGAGCAGAGTGCCGCCGGGCATGTTGATGTCGAGCACCACGAGGCGAGGCGAGTGCTCCGCGGCTGCCGCGATCGCGGTGGGGGCATCCGCCGCTTCGACGACGGCGTAGCCGGCCCGGCTGAGCGCCATGCGCAGCACTCCCCTCACCAGCGCGTCATCGTCGGCGATGAGCACGGTGGCGAGCGACCCCTCGGGTGCGGTCATGCCTGCAGTGTACGGGCCGCGCCGGGCCGCCCGACAGGAGCGGCCGGTCGGCGGCGTCCCCCCGTTAGGGGGCGGTGACGGATGCGGCGCCGGTGATCTTGGCCAGATCGCGCGACACGGCGCGCAGGTGCTCGAGCACCGAGTCGGCGAGGTCGCGGCCCTGCTCGGGGGTCGCGTCGCTCGTGGCGTGGAAGTTCAGGGCCATGATGCAGGCGGCGATGCGCCCCTGAACCGGGCCGTGCATGAGGTCGGACAGCCGCTCGCGCTCGCGCTGCATGAGCGCTGCGTTGCGGTCGTACAGAGCGGAGAGCTCGCTCTGCAGCGCGATGAGCCGCCGTTCGGCGTCGAGGTTGGCATCGGCGAGCAGCAGCGCCGCCGTGGCGGTCGCCGTCGCGATCGTGAGGCCGAGCGCGAGCAGGGGCAGCAGCACGAGGCCGTGCCAGGTGATGGGGTCGATGCCGCTGTTCAGCATGAGCACGGTGGCGACGAAGATGCCGAGCAGCGCGGCGATGCCGGTGATGCGCTGGCCGCTCTTCTGCAGGGTCAGGGGATTCATCACACCGACGGCAGCCGGAACGGCGCCGATGACGAGCGCCGCGGCGGTCGTCGAGATGGCGACCTCGAGGGCCGCGAGATGGCCGAAGATGATCCACGCGTCGAACACGATCAGGGCGATGGTGCCGGACCCCACGAGGAGGGCGGCCACCCAGGGGCGCCGCGGGGGCACGTCGAGGGCGCGGCGCAAGGAGGCAACGGCGCGGGGCGGGTGGCTCGGCGCTTCGCGGGCCGACTCGAGCAGGTCGGCGGCCTCGTCG
>JAIWOM010000015.1 GCA_020216895.1 Microcella sp. | reverse complement strand
CAGTGCGTGCTGGCCGCGAAGCCGAACGTGCCGCGCAGCTCGGGGCGAGTGCGGTCGGCGGGTGCGGGTGTGAACGCGGTCATGCCGCAACGCTAGCCCGCGCGGCTCGGAGCGGCGCTGGTCGCGGCGCGAGCATCCGGCCCCGCGCCCACCCGCCGGTAGGCTGGACCCTCGTGGCTCTCACTATCGGCATCGTCGGCCTGCCCAACGTCGGCAAGTCCACCCTCTTCAATGCGCTCACGCAGAACGACGTGCTCGCCGCGAACTACCCGTTCGCGACGATCGAGCCCAACGTGGGCGTCGTCGAGCTGCCCGACCCGCGCCTGCAGGTGCTGGCGGGCATCTTTGGCAGCGAGCGCATCCTGCCCGCCACGGTGTCGTTCGTCGACATCGCGGGCATCGTGAAGGGCGCGAGCGAGGGCGAGGGTCTGGGCAACCAGTTCCTGGCGAACATCCGCGAGTCCGACGCGATCGCGCAGGTGGTGCGCGCCTTCACCGACAGCGACGTCGTGCATGTCGCCGGCCAGGTCGACCCGGCCAGCGACATGGAGACGATCAACACCGAGCTGATGCTCGCCGACCTGCAGACGCTCGAGAAGGCGATCGTGCGGTACGAGAAGGAGGTCAAGGGCAAGAAGCTCGACCCCGCCGTGCTGCAGACGGCGCTGGATGCTCGCGCCCTGCTCGAGGCCGGCACCACGCTCTCCTCTGCGGGTTTCGACGCCGCGCCGATCCGCGAGCTCGGCCTGCTGAGTGCGAAGCCGTTCATCTACGTGTTCAACGTCGACGAGGGCGTGCTCGGCGACGCCGGCCGGATGGCCGAGCTGGCGGCGATGGTCGCCCCCGCCAAGGCGGTCTTCCTCGACGCGAAGATCGAGAGCGAGCTCATCGGCCTCGACCCGGAGGATGCGGCCGAGCTGCTGGCGTCGACCGGCCAGACGGAGAGCGGCCTCGACCAGCTGGCCCGCATCGGCTTCGACACCCTCGGCCTGCAGACGTATCTGACGGCCGGCCCGAAGGAGTCGCGCGCCTGGACGATCGGCAAGGGCTGGAAGGCCCCGCAGGCCGCCGGCGTGATCCACACCGACTTCGAGAAGGGCTTCATCAAGGCCGAGGTGATCGGCTTCGACGACCTCGTCGAGTGCGGCTCGGTGGCGGAGGCCCGCGCGAAGGGCAAGGCGCGCATCGAGGGCAAGGACTACGTCATGCAGGACGGCGACGTGGTCGAGTTCCGCTTCAACGTGTAGCGACTCGGGGCCAGTGGTTCTCGCTTCCGCTCAACGGTTGCGGTGCGGCGGCCCGACGGGGTCGGCTGTGCGGTTCTCGCAATGTGCCTCTCGCGGCACGTGCCGCGAGAGGCACATTGGGTGAGAGGGGAAACCGGTCGGGAGGCTCGACCTCAGTTGCCGGAGAGCTCTTCGCGCAGGCGCGGCTCGACCCGGTGCTCCGGGCGCACCCCCGACTTGTCGGCGTAGAACGCGCGGATCCGGTCCATGTCGGCAGCGACATCCCCCGTCAGTTCGATCGTCGGCCCGAGGCCGGTCGTCATCGTCGTGCGGTCGACGTAGCCGAGGGTGACCGGCAGGCCCGCCTCGCGGGCGATGCCGTAGAAGCCTGACTTCCAGTGCGTGTGGCCCGTGCGCGTGCCATCGGGGGTGACGACGAGGCCGAAGATCTCACCGGCACGGATGCTCTCCAGCACCTCCCCGACGACCGCGGCCGGCGACTTGCGGTCGACGGGGATGCCGCCCAGACGCCGCATGATCGGCCCGCGCCACCCGCGGAACAGGCTCTTCTTGCCGAGCCAGCGGAAGTGCATGTCGAGCTTCCATGCGATGCCGAGCATGAAGACGAAATCCCAGTTCGAGGTGTGCGGGGCGCCGATCAGCACCGTCGGGCGATCGGGCGCGGGTTCGCTCACCAGGCTCCAGCGGCTGAACGTCCAGAAGATGCGCGCGACGAAGCGACGGAAAGCCATGCGACAACAGTACGTCGGCGGTGCCCGGGCGTCGGAACGGGCGAGAATGCTCTGCCGGGCTACGCCCGCGCGGGCGCCGCGAAGCGCGTGCGGTAGCTCTGCACCGTGCTCCGCATCCCGATGCCGCAGACGCCGACGAGCTCGTCGCCGCGGTAGTACTCGAGCACGCACTCGTCGTCGAGCGACCCCGCGACGAGCTCGCTGCGGTCGGCCAGATACGTCATGCCGAAGGCGAGCACGTGCGCGTCGTACTGGTCGCTCCAGAACGAGGGGAGAGGGGCGAAGCCCTCCGCCACGAGTGGCGCGCAGTCCTGGCCCGCGAGCTGCGCGGCGAGGATCCCGCCGGCGCGCTTGCCCGTCTCGGTCGGCAGGTTCCAGTGCTCGACCCGGCGCGGCACGTCGTCGAACAGCGGGTTCGCGTAGCGGGCCACATCGCCCACGGCGACGATCTCGGGGTGCACGGTGCCGTCGACGCCGATCGCGCGCAGGCCCGCGTCGACGAGCACGCCGTCGGAGACATCGAGGCCGGAGCCCTGGAGCCACTCGGTGTTCGGATCGCTGCCGATCGCGACGACGAGCACGTCGCACTCGAGCATCACGCCGCTGGTCAGGATCACCCGCTCGACGTCCGGGTCTCCGACCAGGCCGAACAGCGATTCGCCGCAGAAGAAGCGCACCCCGTGCGCCTCGTGGCGTCGCCGCATCTCGGCGCCGAGCTGCGACCCGAGCGCGCGCTGCAGCGGCACGCGGCTCTGGGACACGATCGAGACGTTCGCGCCGTTCTTCGCCGCCGTCGCCGCGATCTCGCAGCCGACGAAGCCCGACCCGAGAATCACGACGTTCGCGCCGGGGCGCAGGGCACCGCGCAGGGCGACCGCGTCGTCGAGCGTGCGCAGCACGTAGATGCCGCCGAGCCCGTGGTCATCGATCGGCAGCGGCTTCGGCCGCAGGCCCGTCGCGATCACGAGCGCGCTGTACGGATGCTCCTGCCCGGTCTCATCGACGACCACCCGGCGCTCGACATCGAGCGCGGCGGCCGCGCGGCCGAGCACCCACTCGACGCCCTCCTCGAGGGCCGAGCGGATCGGGAAGGCCACGTCGGCGTGACCCTGCCCCTCGGTCTGCAGCAGCTCCTTCGACAGCGGCGGCCGGTTGTACGGCGCGTGCGCCTCGGCGCCTAGGAAGGTGATGGGCCCCGCATAGCCGGCGCGCCGCGCACCCTCGGCGGTGCGCAGGCCCGCCATCGAGGCTCCGACGATCAGCAGCGGAGCATCCGTCATCGCCGACTACTCCTTGGTGAGGAAGATCGCCTGCATGGGGCAGACGTCGGCCGCCGACTCGAGGTCGGCGAGCAAGTCGTCGGGCGCCTCGGCCTGGTACTCGAGCTTGTCGTCGGCGTTCAGCTGGAACACCTCGGGCGCCTCGAACACGCACTGGCCGTAGTGCTGGCACTTGTCCATGTCGACGTAGATCTTGATCATCAGTTCTTCTCCTCGGTGCTGGCTTCCTCGATACGGGACGGGTAGAGGTCTTTCGACGGCGTGCGGATGCCGCGGAACTCCCAGTCGCCGCCGAGCGCGGTCGAGACGACCTCCTCGCTCGAGGTCGGCTGGGCGCCCACGTCGGTGCGGATCGGCTCGGGGCCCTCGACGACGTGGTTGGTGAGGCGGCCGAGACCGTCGACCTCCACCTCGACGACGTCGCCCGGCTGCACCGGCCGCGAGTTCGCGGGCGTGCCCGAGTAGATCATGTCGCCCGGCACGAGCGTGATCGTGCGGGCGAGGTCGGCCACCAGGTAGTGCATGTCCCACTCCATGGTGTCGGTCGAGTCCTCCTGCACGACCGTGCCGTTCACGAGGGTGCGGATCGTCTTGCCGCGGAAGTCCCAGTCGGTCACGAGCCCCGGCCCCACGGGGGCGAGCGTGTCGCTGCCCTTGACGCGCAGCATCGAGCCCGCATCCGTATCGCGGAAGTCGTGCAGGCCGAAGTCGTTGCCCACGGAGTACCCGGCGATGTAGTCGCCCGCCTCGGCGGGGGAGACGTTGCGGCAGGTCTTGCCGATGACGATGACGATCTCGCCCTCGTAGTTGAGCCACTGGCAGCTGCGCGGCCGCACGATGGCGCCCTTGTGGCTGTTGAGCGCCGTGATCGGCTTGTGGAAGTACGTGGGCGCGGGCGGCAGCTTCGTCATGAACTCGTCGCTGCGGCTCGGGTAGTTGAGGTGCACCGCGATGATCTTGGTCGGCTCGCTCGGCGGCAGGTGCACCGCCTCGTCGATGCCGACGGTGCGGCCATCGGATGCCCGCAGCTCGTCGCCGTGCCGGACCACCTGCACGGCCGCTCCGTCGAGGAGGATGCGGCGGTACTCGGTCATGCCGCGCTCCCTCGGGTCGCGGCGACATCGCCGGTCGGGTCTTCGCGCGACAGCGTGACGTCCTTCGGCAGTGGGAAGCCGCCCTCGGGCTCGGGGAAGTAGATGTGCACCTGGCCGGTGCCGATCGAGTTCTCGTACTCGGAGTACATCACTCCGCGAGCGGTGTTGGCCTCCTCGCCCGTGGCACCCGCCATCTGCAGCCAGTGGCTGAAGTTCGCCTCGGGCTTGAACTTCTTGAACTCGTCCATGGTGTCGAGGATGCGCTTGTGGTCGCCCTGCTTCATCCACTCGATGCGCTCGAGGTCGGCCTGCAGGGCGCCCTCGCTGTAGATGTGACGCGGGTCGCTCGCCTCGTGCTTGCGCAGGTCGCGCAGCTTGTAGAAGGTGTGCGAGAGGGCGCCCGACGCCAGCAGCAGCACCTTGCGGTCGCTGTCGCGAATGGCCTCGCCGAGCGCGCGACCCGAACGCAGGAAGTCGTCGGTCTGCGCCGTCTGGCAGACCGACATGCTGACCCAGCGCTTGTCGAGCCCGCGGCCCAGGTAGTGCCACAGGTTGACGGTCGCGTAGAAGATCGGCAGGTGCGGGTCGCTGATGGGCGTGACCCAGGTGCCGTTCTTCTCGTCGTAGTTCGCTACGGCGTTGGCGAGTTCGGGGTCACCCTTGAACGCGTAGGGGATCTGCGACATCCCTCGCGGCAGTTCTTCTGACGTGAAGAGGCCGCTGCGTTCGGCCTGCGCCGTGATGACGAACTCGACGGTGGTCGCCCAGTGCGAGTCGAGCACGACGACGGTGTCGTAGTCGAGCGTCTCCATGACCTCGGTGCGGAAGCGCTTGAGGCCGGGGACGAGGCTGATCTCCTTGCCGCCGTTCAAGTCGTACCGCACGTCCTGCGGCAGCATGATGGTGGGCACGTGCGCGAGGATCGCGGCGCCGACGACCTTTCCCATGACTTACTCCTTCCACCCTGCGGGTGCGTAGACGGTGTTCTTCACGTCGGCGTAGAAGTCGAACGACCACACGCCTCCTTCGCGGCCGATGCCGCTCTTCTTGCTGCCGCCGAAGGGGGCGGCGAGGTCGCGGACGAAGAAGCAGTTGACCCAGATGGTGCCGGCGACGAGGTTCTTCGTCAGCCGCTCGGCGCGCTCGCGGTCGCCGCAGACGACGACGGCGGCGAGGCCGTACTCGGTCGCGTTGGCGACCTCGACGGCCTCTTCGTCGGTGGCGAAGGTCTGCATCGCGAGCACGGGGCCGAACACCTCGGCGGTGAGGATCTCGCTGCCGGGCTTCGCGCCGGTGATCAGGGTCGGGCGGTAGTACAGCCCGCCGAGGTCGTCGTTGGGCCCGCCGCCGAAGGCGATCTGCGCACCGTCGGCCTGCGCCCGCTCGACGAAGCCGGCGACGCGGTCGAGGTGCACGCGGTGGATCTGCGGGCCGATCTGCGTCGCCTCGTCGCGTGGGTCGCCCTGGACGATCTGCGCGGCGCGGGCCGCGAACCGCTCGGCGAAGGCGTCAGCGATCGCTTCGTGCACGAGCAGGCGCGTGCCCGAGAGGCACACCTGGCCGGCGTTGTCGTACTGCTCGATCGCGAGGTCGACGGCGAGGTCGAGGTCCGCGTCGTCGGTGACGATGAACGGGCTCTTGCCGCCCAGCTCGAAGCTGACCGGGGTGAGGTTGTCGGCGGCCGCGCGCATGATCGCCTTCGCGGTCGGCACCGAGCCGGTGAACGCGATGCGCGCGACTCCGGGATGCGCCACGAGGGCCGCACCGACCTCGGCGCCGTAGCCCTGCACGACGTTGAACACGCCCGGGGGCATCCCGGCCTGCTCGGCCAGATCGGCGAAGACGCTCGCCGTCAGCGGCGTCCACTCCGCGGGCTTCAGCACGACCGTGTCGCCGGCGGCGAGGGCCGGGCCGATGCGCCAGGTGGCGAGCATGAGCGGGGCGTTCCAGGGGGTGATGATGGCGGCGACGCCCGACGGGTCCCAGCTGACCACGTTGTCGTGCCCGCGGGTCTGCCAGACCGGATGCTCGAGCTTCTCCATGGCCCAGTCGGCGAAGAAGCGGATGTTCATGGCCACGCGCGGCATGACCCCGCGGCGGTGGCTGCGGAGCAGCGAGCCGTTGTCGAGGGTCTCGAGCTGCGCGAGCGGCTCGATGTTCGCCTCGATGAGGTCGGCGAGCCGGTGCAGGATGGCGCCGCGGCCCTGCGGGCCGAGGTCGCGCCAGGCGGGGAAGGCGTTGCGCGCCGACCAGACGGCCGCGTCGGCCTCGCCCGCACCGCCGCGGGAGACGTGCGCGAGCACGGTGCCGTCGATGGGCGAGATGCTCTCGAACGTCTGCTCGCTCGCGAACCGCTGGCCGCCGATGTAGTGGCGGGTATCGACGGTGAGGCCGGCCAACTCAACCTGATGCACGCGGTTGCTCCCTTGCGATCGCTATTCGTTCGGATGCGAACGTTTCCAGGAGTCTAGCCGAGCCCCGTTCTCGCGCAAGGGGGATGCGCTACCGGTCGCTCTCGGCGATGTGCGTGACCGACCGCAGCATGTCGGCCAGCTCGCGGCGCTGCGCGCTCGACAGGGTGCCGGTCAGCGTCGACTCGTGCTGGTTGAAGGCGGGGAAGAGGGTGCTCATGAGCGCGCGCCCCTCGGGGGTCATCGTCACATCGACCAGGCGCCCGTCGCGCTCGCTGCGCGCGCGGATCAGGTAGCCCTTCGCCTCGAGGGTGCCGAGCACCCCGGTGAGGGTCGCCTTCGAGAAGCCGCCCTCCTCGGCGATCTGCCGGGTCTCGATGGGCTCCCAGATCCAGGTCACCCAGAGCACGACGAAGGCCGTCCACGACAGGCCGCTCGCGGCGAGAACGCTGCGCTCGAGGTAGTTGCGGGTCGCGTTGGCGGCGCGGAAAAGGTTGGAGATGGCCGCCATCGCCTCGACGTCGAGCGGCAGGCTTCCGACCTTGCCGGCGACCTGCTCCTCGGTCTCGGCCAGCGTGTGCGGACTCGGCATCTCTGCTCCCCTCGGTGCGGCCGTGCACAGCCGCGATCCCGGGCTCTATCCTCACTCATTCGGGCCCGAAGAACGCTGAGGCTCGACTCGCGCGCCGAAGTTCGTTAGCATCCGAACAAATCGCTTCCTACGAAAGCAGGCGCCCATGTCGACCACCACCGCTCTCACCCTGGCCGATCTCGATCTCTTCGCCCACGGCGCACCCTGGGGCGTCTTCGACGAGCTGCGCGCGACGCCCGGCCTCCACTGGTCGACCGAGGAGTCGCCCAACCACGGCTTCTGGTCGGTCATGCGGTACCACGACATCGTGCGCGTGCTGCGCGACCCCGACACCTTCACCTCGACGAAGTTCACCAACCTCGAGGAGGTCGACCCGGGGATGCAGGACCAGCGCCGGTCGCTGCTCGAGACCGACGGCCTGCGCCACCGCGCCCTGCGTCGCATGCTGCAGGGGCAGTTCACCCCGCAGGCGGTCGCCAAGTACGAGACCTTCCTGCGCGGCATCACCGCGAAGACCCTGGATGCGGCGCTCGCGAAGAAGGAGTTCGACTTCGTCGACGAGGTCAGCGCGGACTTCCCGATCCGCGTGCTCGCCCGCCTGCTGGGCGTGCCCGACAGCGACACCGGGCAGCTCATCGACTGGGGCAACCGCATGGTCGGCAACACCGACCCGGAGCACGCCGACCTGCTCATCGACTCGGCCGAGAGCGAGGAGTACAAGCACGTGCCCTTCCGCTCGCCGGCCGCGATCGAGGTCTACGAGTACGGCAAGCACCTCGCCGCCGAGCGCCGCGGCAAGGGCGGCACCGACCTCGTCACGCTGCTCGCCGACGGCGAGCCGAGCGACGGCCAGAAGCTCACCGAGCACGAGTTCAACACGAATTTCCTGCTGCTCGTCGTCGCGGGCAACGAGACCACGCGGCACACCATCACCCACACCATGAAGAACCTCATGGCGAACCCCGACCAGCTCGACATCCTGCGCAACGACCCTTCGCTCATCCCGTGGGCGGTCGAGGAGTTCCTGCGCTACGCCTCGCCGGTGTACCACTTCCGCCGCACCGCGACGAAGGACGTCGAGTTCTCGGGCACCCAGATTGCCGAGGGCGACAAGGTCGTGGTCTGGTTCGCCTCGGGCAACCGCGACGACGCCGTCTTCGACGAGCCCTACCGCTTCGACGTGACCCGCAACCCGAACGAGCACATGTCGTTCGGCCGCGGAGGACCGCACATGTGCCTCGGCAACGCGCTGGCCCGCATCGAGCTGCGCATCATGTTCGAAGACCTGCTGACCCGCGACGTCACGCTCGCCCCCGCCGGCGACGTCGACTTCCTGCGCAGCAACTTCGTGCACGGCATCAAGCGGATGCCCGTCCGCGTGGTCTGAGCCGCGACGACCGCGGCTGCGGTCACGGGGGCCATCGATCGGTCCCGAATTGCCGGCAGTCACCCTCGCTGTGCCAATTCGGGACTGATCGACGTTCGCGCCGACGGCACTGACCGACCGCTAGGCGCGGGGGAGGAGCCCCGCGACCTCGGTGAGGAAGGTGTCGACGAGCGCGAAGGTGCGCTCGCGCGCGGCCGCCTCGAACGCGCGGGTCTGCGCGAGCATGACCTCCGGGCTCTGCCCGTCGTCGCGCACCTTGGATGCGCCGCCCCAGTCGAGCCACCCCTGCAGCCCTGCCGCATCGAGCTCGGGGTGGAACTGCACGGCCAGCGCGCGATCGATCGTGAACGCCTGCGACGCCGTCGGCGTGCGCGCGATCTCGACGGCGCCGGGCGGCACCGTCCAGCGGTCGTAGTGGAACTGGAACCACGGGCCCTCACCGACCAGGGCCGGCTGGTCGCTCCAGATGGCGGTCCACCCGATCTCGCCGCGCGGGCCCGGCGCGACCGAGCCGCCGAGGGCGCGCGCGAGCAGCTGGCCGCCGAAGCAGATGCCCAGGACGGGCATCCCGCGGCGAACGGCGTCGCCCAGCCACGCGATCTCGGGGAGGAGCCAGCGGCCGATGCACGCGTCGTCCCACGCGCCCCAGGGGGCGCCGAGCGGGATCAGCACGTCGTAGTCGGCGGCGGCCGGGAAGGCGGTCTCGATGTTGGGGTTCGCGAACGACCCCTCGGGCACGACCAGGTGCGTGTCGATCTCGAAGCCGTGGTGGGCGAATCTTTCGCCGACCGGGCCGAGCGGGCTCACGTGATCGTGCTGCACGAACAGGGCTCTCACGAAACGGCCTCCTCATCGACGGCGAACGCCCCCCTATTGTATCGTTTGATACCAAACGATCCAGTGTCGGATCCCGAGTGCAACAAAGGAGTCGCACATGAGCAGGAGTCTCGTCAATCTGCAGCGCGAGCTCACCGAGGCGGGCATTGATGTGCTCCGCGTGATCTACGCCGACATCATCGGCACCGTGCGGTCGAAGGATCTTCTCGTCAGCCAGCTCGACAAGATCAGCCACGGCGGCCCCGCCTTCTGCCAGGGCGTCTGGGTCACGACCGCCCAGGGCGGCGTGCTCGACGGCGGCGACGTGCTCAGCGACGGGCTCGAAGACTTCATCACGCAGATCGTGCCGGAGAGCTGGCGGGCGCTGCCGTGGGAGCCCGGCGTGGCCTACGTGGTCGCTGGGGCCAACAACCCCGACATGACCCCGAACGAGTTCGCGCCGCGCACCCTGCTCGAGCGCATCATGGGTGAGTACGCCGCCCTCGGACTGACGCCGGTCGTCGGCCCCGAGCTCGAGTTCTACATCGCCGACCGGAATGATGACGGCACGTTCAGCCGGGCACTGTCGCAGCCGGGCCGCGTGTACACCACGGGCGCGACAGTCGACCCGAAGGGCACCTTCCTGCACCTGCTGCGGATGCTCGACCAGCTGCAGATCGGCGTCTTCGCCGGCAACCACGAGTTCAGCCCGAGCCAGTACGAGATCAACATCTGGCACGGCGAGGCGCTCGACGCCTGCGACCGCATCTTCATGCTGAAGGCGGGCGTGAAGGATCTCATCGCGCGGGTCGGTCAGGCGGCTACCTTCTCGGGCAAGCCGTGGAGCGACGAGGGCGGGAGCGGGTTCCACCTGCACGTCTCGCTCGTCGACGGCGAGGGCGAGAACCTCATGCACGAGGGGCACGACCTCAGCGCCCTCGCGAAGCACATGATCGCGGGCATCGTCGAGCACGCCCCGGCGCTCACCGCGCTGTGCAACCCGACCGTGAACGCCTTCAAGCGCCTCGGCCCCGACACGCTCGCGCCGTACCGGGCGAACTGGGGCTACGACAACCGCAGCGCGATGCTGCGCATCCCGCCGGAGCGCGGCGGCGGCACCCGCCTGGAGATGCGCCTTGCCGACGGCGCGGCCAACCCCTATCTGATGACCGCGGCGATCCTCGCGGCCGGCCTGGATGGCATCCGCCGGAAGCTCGACGCCCCGCCGCCCGCCGTCGGCTACTCCTACGAGGACGAGTCGCAGGTCGTGCTGCCGATGAGCCTCGAGGACGCGCTGATCGCCCTGCGCGCCGATCAGGCGCTCATCGAGATTCTTGGCGGACCGCTCGTCGACGTCTTCGAGGTGCTCAAGCGCGACGAGCTGCAGCGCTACATTGCCGCCGTCGATGATCCCGCCACCCGCGAGGTCACCGAGTGGGAGGTCAAGGAGTACTTCCTCGAGCTGTAGCGGAGCATCCCGTCTCGGTCGAACGACGGAGACGGGACCCTGCAACGGCGAATGGCCCCGGGAGCGCGAGCGTTCCCGGGGCCATCTCCGTCGTTGCTCCGACGGGGAGGGGTCAGACGGTCGGGTTCGACTGGTCGGCGACGAGCCGGCCGCCGTTGAAGGTCACGCCGACCTCGCGGTAGTAGGCCGCGATCTTCTCGCGCACCGGCAGGATCGACGCGAGCTCGTCCCACGGCGAATCGTGCAGCTCGAGGTCGAAGTCGCCGACCCAGGTCTCGCCGATCTCGGCGTCGGTCGTGCTCATGGTGATGAGCTGGTCGAGGCTGTTGCCGGCCCCGGGGGTGATGGAGGGCATCCACCGCGAATGCAGCATGGGGTGGCCGTTGACGAAGCCGTTCGACTCCGAGGGCTCGCGCAGGGTCACGACGAGCGAGGCGAGGCGGTGGTCGTAGGCCGCGAGCGACGCACCCAGTCGCGCTCCCGGCGCGAGACGGGGCGATGCCTTGCCGACGGTGAAGACCCGCGTGACGGCCATCGAGCCGAGCTTCTTGGGGTAGCCCTGGAACCAGCCGCGGGCGATCGCGAAGTCCTTCGTCACCCAGATGGCGACGCAGCGCGTGTAGGTGACGCCCTCGTGCTTGACGCGCACGACGGCGAAGGTCTCGAGGTACTGCGACCGCACGGGGTCGAGAAGCTCGGCCCCGCCGGTCGAGCACGACTGCCAGTCGGCCCAGATGAGCGCCACGGCGCCCGGATCCTCGTCGGCGAGCTCGAGGCCCTCGGGCAGCAGGGCGGCCACCTTCTCGGGGTCGGTGCGGTACTCGGCGGTGAGCAGGGTGCCCGAGTAGTACCAGGGCATGTCGGGAACGATCGCGCTCGCGCCGCTGGGCGTCTTCGGGGCGAGGAATCCGGTGAGGTCGGCCATGCGAGCCAGGCTACCGAATCATTCGTGAACAAACGATAGGCAGTTTCGGGATGTTCGCCGCACGCCGATCGGGCACCCCCGGTGCTTGACGCGCGCGGGCTCGTGCGCCACCCTGAACGCAGGTCGTTTCGACACGAACGATTCACCCCAACTCAATGAG
This sequence comes from Microcella sp., assembly GCA_020216895.1. Classification (GTDB taxonomy): domain Bacteria; phylum Actinomycetota; class Actinomycetes; order Actinomycetales; family Microbacteriaceae; genus Microcella. The sequence goes on along the minus strand of JAIWOM010000015.1, from coordinate 1,916 downwards.
GAGTTCCGGATCCATGACTGACACCCCCCAATCGACCCTGAAATCCGGGCGGCTCGGCGTCTTCGGCATCGTCTTCTTCGTCGTCGCCGCCTCCGCACCGCTCATCGGCATCACCGGTGCCGTTCCCGTGGCGATGCTGCTCGGCAACGGCGCGGCCGTTCCCGGCGCGTACCTCGCGGTCGGCATCACCCTGCTGATCTTCTCCGTCGGCTACGCCACGATGAGCCGCAGCATGACGAACTCCGGCGCGTTCTTCGCGTACGTCGGCAAGGGCCTCGGCGTGAACGCCGGCGTCGCCGCCGCCTTCGCCGCCCTCGTCGCCTACGTGACCATCCAGCTCGCCATCTACGGCTTCTTCGGCGTCGTCATGTCGGGCTTCATGTCCGGCCTCGGCCTCGACCTGCCGTGGTGGGTCTGGTCACTGCTGGTCTGGGTGATCGTCTCGGCGCTCTCGCTCCTGAGCGTCGACGTCGGCGCCAAGGTGCTCGGCGTCATGCTGGTGCTCGAGGTGGCGGTGCTGGTCGTGGCCGCCATCGCGATGCTCGCCAACGGCGGCCCTGAGGGCTGGAACCTCGCTGCCTCCTTCAGCCCGACCGAGATCTTCGCGGGCGGCTTCGCCGGAACCGCGGGCATCGCCCTCGCCTTCGCCTTCGCCAGCTTCATCGGCTTCGAGGCGACCGCCATCTACGGCGAAGAGGCCAAGGACCCGAAGCGGACGGTACCGATCGCGACTTACGTGTCGATCGCTGTCATCAGCGTGCTGTTCGCCCTCGTCTCGTTCGCCATGGTGACCGGCATGGGCGCCTCGCAGGTGGCCGACAAGGTCATCGAGCTGTCGGGCGGCCTGGCCGACCCCGCCGGGGTGCTCTTCGGCCTCACCGAGCAGTACGTCGGCTCGTGGCTGACCCTGGCCATGGGCATCCTGGTGCTCACCAGCCTGTTCGCCGGCCTCCTGGCCTTCCAGAACGCCGCCTCGCGTTACTTCTTCGCCCTCGGGCGCGGTGGCGTGCTGCCGGCCGCCGTCGCCAAGGTGAACAAGGCCGGCGCTCCGCAGACCGGTGTCATCATCACGTCGACCCTCGCCGCCGTGGTCATGGTGATCTTCGCGATCGCCGGCCTCGACCCGTTCGCCAACCTGTTCTCGTGGATGAGCGCGGTGACGGTCATCGCGATCGTTCTCGTCGAGATCCTGGTGAGCCTCGCCGTCATCCGGTACTTCATGAAGAACGCGGGCGGCAACCTGTGGACGACCAAGATCGCTCCGGCGCTCTCGATCGTGCTGCTCGGCGGCGGGCTCTACCTGCTGATGTCGCGCTTCAACCTGCTGGCCGGCACCGTGCCCGATGGGGTCGACCCGTCGCTGCCCGAGTCGGCCTGGCAGTTGAACGGCCTCGGCTGGTTCCTCGTTCTGCTGCCGTTCATCGCTCTGGTGGTGGGCTACGTGGTGGCGCTCATCAACACGAAGGAGAACGAGCAGCTCGTCAAGGACTTCGCGTCCTGAGCTGCTGAACCCGGCGGGGCGGTCGTCACGGCGGCCGCCCCGCGCTCCAGCCGCACGACCCGCTCTACCCCGCACCACCCGCACGACCCGCACGCTCGAACGGAGACACCCTTGCGCGACGACGACTTCGACCTCGATGTGACCACGCACGCGGATGCCCGCCACGAGCAGGCCGTCGCCGCCCTCGACCGTTCCGCCCTCGAGCGGTCGGTCGCCGCCCTGCCGCACGACCTGGTGGCCGCCGCCACCGGCGTGCTGCTGCAGGGCCGCACCTACAGCGACGTCAGCCAGGAGCTCGGCATCCGTCAGCCCGAGCTCGTCCGCGCCCTCCAGCGCGCCCGCGCCATCATCGCCCGCGAGCACGGCCACGGTGCCGACGACAACGGCGCCGACGACAACGGCGCCGACGACAACG